>JBKJUN010000334.1:0-3126 GCA_046590555.1 Bryobacter sp.
ATGGAGATCGTCACGCAGAGCAGAGGCAAAGAGAACCATCGAGTTCTCCAGCACATTCGATTCGCCTTCCTTCATTCCCTGCAGCCTCTGCAACAGATAAGCGTACTGGGCCACATGCCACTGATTGATCAACTGATACTGCTTCAACTTGTCTATATCCTTGCCGTGATGCGATACATCGTGGTGGCCGGCACTCACACCCTCAAGCCACCGAAAGCTCACATTGCTCACAGCATTGCCAAACATGAACGTTGCCAGCCGCGTAGTGTCGCTCTGAAAGGCAACGGCAATCATGTCGAGCATCAACTTCACGTGTTCGGCATGATCGCTCGGGCGTTCCGGCGGCGCTGCTTTGGGATCCAAAGCTATTCGCGCTTTCCAATCCTTGCGCGCCCCGCCGATGTTCCGCTCCACCCTCTGCTCAAGCGACCGCATCACACTCAGATACTCATCCATACGGTGCCGATCGGCTGCACCCAGTTTTGTCCGCAACCGCTTGGCATCTTCTTGTACCTTGTCCAGCAGCAGCTGATCCATCTGTGCTGTATTCGCCCCAACTCCGGTCGAGGCGCGATATAAGCGCTCATACACAGCACGAGGATTCAACTCACGAGCCAGCGGCGTCGTTGGGCTGCTCCAGGCGATATGCGATCCATAGATTCGCGTATAACCCACCACTGCATCTACGCCAATCGCAACCGGAGTCACACCCAGCTCAAGCGATGGCAGCGGCGTCTGTGTTCCCATCCGTTGCGCAGCCAATTGATCTACCGACACACCATTGGCGATATCGGCCCCAGGAGTCTTCTTGATCGTCGCGCACGTCAGGATTGCCGCTTCTTTGACGTAATGACCATCGCCGCCCTTGGAGCCCTCATTCCACAAATTCTTGAGAACAACAATCTTGTCCTTCAAGCTGGCCAACGGCTGCATAGTCTGAGAAAGCTGAAAATCCTTGCCCTTGCCTTCAGGGGTCCAGTGATTCGGGTTCACGCCATTGGGCATGTAAAGCATTGCCATACGCACCGGCGGCTTCGGAGTCGCTGTATTTGCCATCGCCTCCAGCCACGGCAAACCAAGCGCCACACCTGCGCCTCGCAATACGGTTCTTCGATTCATTATTTGGCAACCTCCGGCTCTCCGCGAAAGGGCGCACTCAATACAATCGCCTCAATCAATTTCGCAGAGCTATATTTATTCTGCTTCACTTCTTCAACGATTGCATCTACCGTGCAACTGTCACGCAGGGTCAACCCGCGACCCAGGGCATAGCCAAGCAGCTTGTTGGTAAGGTTCCGCAAGAATAAATCCCGCTTTTCCATCAGCACCGTTCGCAACTCCTGCGGCCCCGCAAACTTCCTGCCGTCAGCCATTTCAGCCGAGTTGTCCACTGGCTTCCCGCCATCCTCATCCCGCCACCGGCCCACCGAATCGTAGTTTTCCAGGGCAAATCCCATCGGGTCAATCCGGCTATGACATCCGGCGCATGTCGCATCTGCTCGATGCAATGCCAAACGTTCACGAACGCTCTTCGGCACCGCGCCAGCCTTCTCTTCACCCAGAGGCGGCACATTAGGCGGAGGCGGAGGTGGTGGCGTCCCAAGGATCGCATCCAGAATAAAGGCCCCTCGCAAAACCGGGCTCGTCCTGTAAGGATAGGAAGACACGGCCAGTACCGCCGGCATCCCAAGGATTCCGCCACGCTTACTGCCTTCAGGCAACTTCACCCATTGCGGCTGTGATCTTCGACCAGGGTCTAGAGGAAACTTGAGGCCCATATGCTTCTCCAGGTGCGAGGTTCCAATCGTAAATTCCGAGTCCAGCAGATCCAATACGCTTACCTTGCGAATCAACATCTCGCGAAAGAAATAGACTGGCTGCAACCGAATGTCGCCACGCAAATCTTCGTCCTTCGCATATTGCGGAAAGAGCTTGGCATCGGGCATCTTGTCCCCACTCAAATCACGCGTATGCAGCCACTGCTCGATAAAACGCTGTGCGAAATTGTGACTCCGGTCATTGCGCAACATCCTGTCGACAAGTGCCCGCAAAACCTCGGGACGATTCAGTTTCTTGTCACGCGCCAAATCAAACATCAACTCATCCGGCAAACTCCCCCACAGAAAATACGAAAGCCGCGAAGCCAGTGCGTATTCACCCTGCTCCATACGAAACAAGAAATTCGGGCTAACCAGTGCTGCCCGAAGCATATAAAAAACAGCTGGTTCAAACCCTTCACCCTTTGTCTTCGAAGCCCGAAACAGCTCAAGATAAGGTGCCACTTCAGCATCCGCAACAGGCCTCCGAAACGCCCGAGGCAAAAACGCCTGCAGGATGCGCCGGGCTGCCATCTCCGGCGTCACACCCGGCCCAGGCGTAGCAATTAAAATCCGTGCCCGGCTCTTATATTCCTTGGCTGCAAAATCCATCGCGAGCTTCGCCGTATCGAGATACTTCTCAGAATGCAAGGGCGAAAGAAACAGTGTCTCCGCCGCATTGTCAAAGCCTTCGCCACCGGCACCATCAGCAGGCAAGCCAGCGCCGATATCGAGATGGATATCCAGCAAATCCTGAACTGTCGCGGTGTACTCGTCGCGATTCAGTCGTCGCAACGGCCGTGGTCCTACAGTGATGCCGAGCGAACAAGCCTCACGCTTCAACTCGGCATCTACCCACTTGGTAAAGCCTTCCCGCGCATCGAGGCTCGGCACCGGAGCCCCCTTAGGCGGCATCTCGTGATTCTCAATCCGAGTCCTCAACCTAACCCACGAATGAGTATCTGCCGCAAACGACCCGGCATCCTTCACCTTCTCAAGTTGGAAGCCACCCACGCCTGCCTTGCCGGAGTGGCAAGCTGCGCAATAGGTCTTGAGAAATCCCTGAGCTTCATCAAACCGCAAGGGTTCGGCGACGAGGCATCCAGCAACCGCGAAATAAAGACAGAAGTTAAGCTTCACTGGCTACCATTATAGAAACTGAACATTTCGCTGTGCGATCCGTATTCAGCATCATGCGATTCAGTACGCTGATTTTTCTGGGATGCGTCTATGTACAAGCTCAAACGATTCGAAAACTTGATGGCTCTACAATCACGACCCAGGCAGCCGAAGCGTTTGCCCGCAAAAC
>JBKJUN010000366.1:0-2213 GCA_046590555.1 Bryobacter sp.
GGGCGAGGATCGCCTGCGGCGGTCCGCTCAGCTATGGTCCGCCGGAGCGGAATCATCATGCCGTAAAAATCGCATAAATCCCCGTCGGTAAACTCCGGCCGACGTAGACTCCAACCGGTCAGTGTGGCTACGGGCACGTCAACGAAAGGATGCCGAATGCCGGCGGCGTCATTGCCGACTGCGTCTACTTTCGGCACGAGCAATCGATGCGAACTCAGAACCGGTGCGCGGAGATTATCAATGATTCCGGAATTGTTGGTTACTCTCGGTCCGAAGTCCCGGTCTCCCGAGCCGTTTAACAATCCGTTGTAGTTCAGGCCTTGAACCACGGGGAATCCAGTGGCTGTCTGGTCCGACGCGACCAATGTCCCGTCTGATAACCGGGGACCAAGACTCGGTGGCGGTGCCGTTCCCGCGCGAACCCACCCATCCAAGCCGGTAAGCAATGCCCGCAAAACGCTTCCTCTATGAAATGGATTGGAGAGTTCCTGGCATTGCCGGTTAGCCACGCCGTATGTTGGTAGCGCCCCCAGAGTGGTCGAGTGCTGGGTTCCCGAAATAAGATATCGCCGCACGTTGGAGGACTCGACCAGATCTGTGATTCCGTTTTCATCGGTATCCAAAAGAGATCCGCGACGCTCCCAGTATTCGGTCGAACTATCCACATGCATGATTTTGGGATCCGTCGACGGTCGCTTTAAAAGGCCGTCTGAGGCTCCGCTCAGAGGATCGTTGCGCATGGTGTAGGTTCTCGGGAAATTCGTCTCCGGAGCAGCTCTGGCAGCATGTTGGCTGCGGAAGGGAGTCGAGTTCGGATCGCTGGCGAAGCGGTAATTCACGGCGGCCTTTTGCGCACCCGCCGAGTGAATCATCATGCCGTCGCAAACTTGCTTACCCTGCTCATCCTCGTTGAAGCCCTGATAGACGAAATCCCGCAAATACTGGCCGCTGATTGAGTACCCATGACAAAGGGTTCGGGCGACACCGATTACGGGATTCGGAGTACCCGAATCATCCATAATCGCCTTGCGGAGAAATGAAACGAAGTCCCGAGTTGTTACATAGCCTAGACCGCTGATGGGAGAACCGGTCGCCTGGTAAACGATTTCATAGACCTGGTTATTTTGGAATCCGCCAGCCAGACAGATGTTCGTCGCACTGGGAGTGCCTGGGGGGCCGTTAGGACATCTTGCGAAGGATTATTGGGCAGCGGGAACTACCGTACCTTCGGGAATGGCAGGACCACTGGGCCGCATGGAATCGCTGGGGCGGACCCGAAGTTCGGCTTGTGCAGCCGTGATATCTGTTGAGACCGCCGCAAAACTATTGAAGATCGCGTACCCGCTCAAGGGGAGCGTAAACGGAGTTCCTCCGCCGAACACGGCGTCCCAATATGGGGTGAGCACTGTGCCGGTAATAGGTTGCCCATTTTGCAGAGCAATTGGCAACTGCGCCACTAGCCGACCCGCACCCGTAGATACTCCCGCAGACCAGCCAACCCAAGCTAAGGTGTAGCCCTGCCGGAGCAGAAAACCGTTTCCGGCATCCGATACAACGGCTGGGTTGTTGGCGTTTGCCGTGGGAGGAGCATCATTGAAATAGGCCAGCGCATTCTTGCTTCCCCGGTTAACTACTTCAGTCAGCAAGGTTCCATTGCCTTTAGTCACATCCACGGGCTTAAGGATGAAAAAGTCCGCAGAGAACTCCACCATACCGGCGCTGTTTAGTGGTGCCTTGTCGAGGTCGAATACAACTTTGTTGCGAGGGTCGGCTGGGTCGACTACAAAATTGACCGTTCCAGCAAGCGTTTCATAAGCACCTGTTGTGCCAAAGGCAGCCCCACCGGCAAACGAGTTTCGGGCTTTGATCTGGATACTGGCAACGCGCGCTGTCATTACAGACGAGAAGACGCCGATAAGAAGAATTGCGGCGACGATACTCCGCGCATACCGACTGAAGGATTGGTGTAGTTTCGGGTTCTGCATTTCATGCTCTTCTTTCATTGGTTTTGTGATTCAGGCTGTAAGCGCAGATCAGAACTGATAGCGCAGCAACATCACGATGCGACGGCCACCACCATTCGTATTCCACTGGTTCAGAAAAGCAGCAGAGTTGTAGGTGGCATTGGGGATACCAAAGTCCCGTGAGTTTGCCAGATTGTAGAACTCGGCGCGGAAATTGATCACATGGCTTTCAAACGGAAGTCGAATCTT
>JBKJUN010000375.1:0-4051 GCA_046590555.1 Bryobacter sp.
CCCCAACACAACCCTGCAAAAACTCCCCTACGACCAGAAGCCCTACTGGACCATCGAGCGCGCCCGCATCGGTGATACAAACGAAGTCCCGGTAGAGCTAATAGTTAACGGCAAGGCGGTAGCAACCAAAAACATCCCTGCCGATGGCCAGCTCCACGACGTGCAATTCGAAGCCACGATAGACCGCAGCGCTTGGGTAGCCGTCCGCATCCTCCCCGCCGCCCACTCCAACCCGATTTGGGTCAACCTCAACAACAAAGCGATCGTCTCCAAAGAGAGTGCAGAGTGGTGTCTAAGAGCAGTCCAGCAGTGCTGGTCTCAGAAGGCCCGCTACATCCGGGCCTCCGAGAAAGATGCCGCCCGCAACGCCTACGATCAGGCCGAGCAAATCTACCGCCAGCACATCCAGGCCGCCACTCAACAATAAGCTGTCAAATCTCCAACTTGGACCATGGCCAACAACCATGGTAAATCTTGGCTACGCCAGAACCAGCCATCTCCAAGTTCAACGAGAACTGCCTCTCTGAAGGGGAGATAGTCAAGCAACGTGAAAAGTCGGTGGCCAAACTCTCCGCAGTGAAGCCTGAAAAAAAGAAATTATGGCTCGGCTCCATGAAAGGCAAGATGGAAATACTAGGCGACATCATTGGCCCAATCGGAGCTTTCGATGGTTGGGACATTGACGGCAAATGAAAATCTCTTGCGCATGGCCGCTGAAGACTATGCCAGCGCGGTAAATCCAATCGCAGCCAAATCCGGCACCGCCGCCAGCACCTGCCGCTGCGCAAACAAGCCCGCACTACCCTGTTGCGACCAATGCCCCGGATGCGCCCCAGCCGCAACAATCCGGTCCTCTTGAAAATCAAGAAATAGAATCTCGTCCCCAACCTCAAGCGTCACACTCTGCGCCACTCCGCGATTCTGCACCCAAATCACATGTGATCCCTCAACTACATGCAGCAGCGTCGGCGCAGCCGGATGATGCCAGTTCGCCGGCTTCTCAGCAGCCGCCTTCCTCACATCGTCAATCCGCTGAGCATCAACCAAAAGCTCAGCCCCCAAAGACGCAGTACCAATCACCGCACCGCCGGTCTCAGAATCATGAATCACGCAATATTGCAAAAGGCCACCTCCAGAAGGTTCAGCATACCAACCTCTATTTCAATGCCTCCAGCACCATCTGCAAAGTCTTCCCCGTAGAATCTCCCACCGGCGTAGCCTTCCACCCATCCCGTGACCCATCGTACTTGTAGCGCACCGGCAACCGCGTCAGCGCCGGATCATACTGCCCTTCATTCCCGCCCATCTTGTAAATCACCATATCCAGCGACGGCACTACATAGATCGCATAACCCCCAGCCCCGCCCTTCCAGAACGCATCCTTCGGCACCCCACTCAAATGCCCGTCATCATTCACATTGAAGTTAAACGTATGCGTAAAGTGAGGGTTGTAACTCACACTCCGCCCGCACATCCGCGCAAACTCAGCCGGCAAAATCTGCGTCTTCCCCCACCGTCCCTCCTTCAACATCAGATACCCAAACCGCAGCATATCGGTCGACCTCACCGCGATACTCCCGCCACCCGGCGTATGATACATCCGCCCATCTCCATCAATGCCGCTCTTCAACTTCGGACGGTACATCGCATAACCCCAGGTCCCGAATCCCAGCGGCCCGGTAAGCCTCTTCCGCATGTAATCCTCCATCTCCATCCCCATCGTCCGACGCACCACAATCGCCGCGATATGGCTCGACGAAGTCGCATAAGAATAACAATCCCCCGGCGCACACCACAGCGACTGCTTCAGAGCGAAATCGTCGGTAGTAGACCAAGGCCCGTTATCGATCGTAGGCTCAGCCCAATCCTGCTTCACGCCCTTCACATAAACCGGATTGGTCCCCCGAATCCCGGCAGACATAGCAAGCACCTGCCCCAGCGTAATCTCCCCTTTCTTCGGATCATCCAAAGGGAAAATCTCCGCAGGCAAGAACTTGGGCGTATAAACCTTCTCATCCAGCCCCTTGGCAAACAACTCCGGTTTATCCTGCATCATCATCCCAACAGCAACGCTAGTAAAGGACTTCCCGCAAGAAGCCAACTCAGGCAACGCTTCCCGGTTCCCCCGCCCAAAGTACTTCTCATAAACCAACTGCCCATGTCGAACAACCAGCAACCCGCCATGCTGGCTAGTCTTCTCGACATAAGCAAAAGCCTCATCAAGCTTCGCCACATCAAGGCCGGTCGTGTTGCGAATCTTCCCCGCATCCCGCAGCGTCCGCCACCCACCCTGGGCATCCGGCTTAGGGAAATAATCCTCCCCAAAACAAAACCCGCAACTCAAAAGCAGAACAAACGAAAAACGCATCATAACGCCCAACATCATATAAGAACTGCTGGTACCCCACCACATCCCCCGCCTTCAGATAACGCCAGTAATCTTCTTCCAGCGCCCACACCGCCGCATCCTCTTTACTCTTCGAGACACCCAGTGAACTAAGCAATCCACACCCCAAAATGCCCATCACTACAAATCGCTTCATACCCTCATCATCGCCTCTTATTGCCCCCAGCCCTGTTCACCATGTCCGACCGGCGCTCAGTCGCCTTTTTCAACATCGAGCTTTTTCAAAATATGCTTGGCTAGAGTTTCGTTGATCTCCCGGTAACGGGACAGTGGCTGAGCTGCTCCATTCTTTGGATTGCGATACCAGATCATGACTGCCCCCATACCTGGCAAAAACGCAACCAGCCGTTTCGATCATTCGAACAAGATCTGTCCGCTTCATTCAATTGTGATTTCGGCGACACGACGGATCCCCGCAATCTCGCCGCTGGTCAGATCTCGATACAGGTCTCGAAAATTCTCCTCAAGTTCTTCGAAGGGTTCTCCATGGGTAACGTAATCTGGAAATTCTTTAAAGTACCCAAGCCAAACATGACCATCTCGCCAATCCACAAATCGGGCGGGGCTCACGGGTAGAAGTCTAGCGCGGTACTGGATTGGACCAGCCCGTTTCCAGACTCCCCCTTTCAAACCGTGCGTGCCGTTTTCCCGCACACGGCTTACCGATGGCCTTCCTGACGTGACGTGCGTACCACCCGAGCACACGAATAATCAGGCCCTTTGGCGAATCGTCACTTCGCCTGTGCAAACCTTCGCCTGACGACATCGGCACCGAGCGCACTTGGCACACATCCATAGTCTGAGAGGGAAGTTCTCGCGCTTTTTCAAAGAGGTTGTTGGCCGTGACCGGCAC
This sequence comes from Bryobacter sp., assembly GCA_046590555.1. GTDB lineage: Bacteria > Acidobacteriota > Terriglobia > Bryobacterales > Bryobacteraceae > Bryobacter. The sequence goes on from JBKJUN010000375.1 coordinate 3,261, forward strand.
GCCCTCACGCTTACCTTTCTCCAGACGCGACCCAAGCAGGGTTCCTTCCCTCCAGCGCGTTTTGCTACACGCCTTCACAGGTAGTATGAACCCCTCGGACTCCCTCCCGGCTCCGTGCGACTTCCGCCTTCCGGCTTTATACGCCCGGTCTTTGCCTGACTTTGTTACTGCTTGGGCTGCCGGGCAGGGTCTCTCCTGTTCCGCCTTGTTCTTTCCCAACGTGCCACCGCCTGCGACCCCGGGGAGATCCAGCATTCGTTCCGGTTCTCCAGAATGCTGTCTGTTGCCTTCGCCGTGACATGAGCGGCTCGGCCCTCCCAAACACCTTTCGGCTGAGAATTTGACGAGGCTATTGCGTTCACTGATTGTTGCGGCCCGCTGGTTTGCTTCCCTCTCTTTCAAAGGCTTTCGACACTCCGCTTCGGTCGGTCGGATCTCTCCTCCCGCCCGGAGTCTGCTACCGGGCGCTCCGCCGCTTACCCGGACAGGACTTGCACCGGTGAGAACAACGCGTCTTTCAGGATGCACCAAAGAGCGAGGCTACCACAGTTGGCTTTTTGGCGGCGGTTTCAGTACCCTGAGCAGGATAGGCGAGATTTTACTTATGAAATTGTCGATTTTTCTGGCGGTAGCGTTGCCGATGGCGGCGGCGGAGTACACGATTGATTCGACCCAGAGCGGAGCTTCGTTTTCCGTTCGGCACATGATGGTGAATACCGTCCGCGGACAGTTCGCCAAGGTGACGGGAACGGTCATTTATGACGCCACAAATCTTGCGGCCAGCAAGGGGA
>JBKJUN010000421.1:0-3099 GCA_046590555.1 Bryobacter sp.
ACGGCAACGGTGGAGGCGGTGGTATCTTGGCTACGGCTGGCGGCCTGGTCTTTGCAGGAGATGGGATGGGCAATCTGGTGGCGCATGACGCGAAGACCGGCAAGCCGCTATGGAACGCTCGCATTGGCAACATTACGAATGCCCCGCAAACCTTTCAGCTTGACGGCCGCCAGTATCTGACAGTCGCTACGGGCGACACCATGTGGGCCTTTATCTTGAACTAGTTGGGATCTTTTCCTCTTGTGGCTTGCACTGCGGAGAGTATCGCAAAGCCGACAAGCACCATCGAGCCCACAACAATCCATTGGGTTGAAACATGGAGAATCACAGCTCCATAAATCAAACCTGCAATCAATAACAAAAACCCGGCAATATAGATTCCGAATGACATGAGATCCTCTTTAAAACACGTCCAGTGCAGCAATTTGCAATCCATCTGATTCTCTGGGCAATCATGAACGGACAATGATCGATTCTACCCCAATTTCACGTTGTTGAAAATGACCATATATGTTCAAGAGACGTAAAGCAAAAGTCACTCAAAGATGTCTTCGAGCTTGTCGGCAAGGATGAAATTGTCGAAATAGATCGTATCAACTGAAGGCCTGTGGGGGCTGCGATGGATTCCTGGCTGGCAGAAGTAGATCGTTTCTGCCCCCTTGGTTTTGAGCTTTTTGTCCAGCACAAGGGCTCCGTCGAACCACAGCCGCGTGTTGCCTTTCTCGCCATCTTCAGACCAATGGATGTGCATGGCCAGATGGTGCCATTTGCCCGTTATGAAGTCAGCTTCCCAATGTGTGCCATTGCGACCGAGGTTGCCTGTTCCGTATTTGATAGACGTGCCACCGCCTTCTTTGGGCTCCACCCACCAGGTCATTACGTTGTTGTATCTGGGCGGGGGAGTGCCTTCCCAATAGAAGAAGTTGTCACGGTCTTTGGGCGCATCCGCCATGTACATGTAGAACGACATGAACGTGTCAGAGCCTTCCTCGATCATGATCTTCGGGCCACCCACCTGCACGCGTAACTGCTGGGCGTTGAAGACGTCGTCTTCGTGGATCGTGAACTTACCTGCGTAGTTTCCGCTTTGAACGATGTCGCTGACGACCTGAATATTGCGAGGCGTTGCGTTTTGGCCACGAGTGCCAGTCTTGCTCCACTCACTCAGATCGCCCGTTTCGAAATTGGCCCTGAAGAGGATCTCGGCGGATGCAGTAGAAGCAAGCAAGAAGAGCGACGCCCTCCAGCTCATTCGGCGAATCCATGCTGCTTGCGATGGTGAGCGGCGTCGTAGCGCTGTGTTGTCTTGAAGTGCTCGTAGCGGCCGTCGCCAGAGACATCTTTTAGTCTGGAGCTGAGCGTCTGTAGTTCAGGCGCGGTCATGGGCTTGAAGCTGCGTGCCATCGCGAGTGCCCGGTTAAGGTCTTCCATGTTTGCAAGGCCAACAACCTGAGTGCTGATGGGCTGCGAGAGGAAGTAACGGTAGCATTCTTCAACTGTGACAACACCGTCTTTCAGCATTCGCGCATCGCCGCCACAGCCCTTCATCCCGATGACTCCGACACCACGCTTGGCGCATTCTGGCATCACTTCATGCCGGAAGCTCTCGAAGCGATAATCCATAACATTGTTGGGCATTTGGCAAGCATCAAAAGCAAAATTGAGCGCCAGCATCTTGCGATGGATCCGCGGGTGCTTGTGTCCGGTGAAACCGATAAAGCGAATCTTGCCCTGCTTCTTGGCTTCAATGGCGGCACGGAGGCCACCTTTTTCCTGCAGCATTTCAGGGTCGTTGTAGTAGTTGCATTCGTGGAATTGCCAAAGGTCGATCACGTCGGTTTTCAATCGACGCAGACTGTCTTCGAGATGCTTCATTGCGCCAGCATAGTCGCGATCACAGACCTTGGTCATCAGGAAGGCCTTCTTGCGGTAGCCATCCATCGCGAGCGCCTTGCCCATCACTTCTTCGGCGCGGCCATCGTGATAATCCCAAGCGTTGTCCATGAACGTGATGCCGTTGTCGATGGCGGCATGGACAATGCGGAAGGATTCGCTTTCTTCCTTGGGGCGAGCGTGATGGTGGCCGCCCAGACCAAGTATCGAGACCTGAACGCCGGTCTTACCGAGCGGGCGAGTAGGAATGCCGGATGCGGAAGATTGAGCTGACTGCAAAGATTCAGCCAGTGGCAATGCCGCTGCGCTGGTAATAAAGCCACGTCTTGATGGTGTCATCTGGGAACAAACTCCTTGTCACGGTAATTGTATAGCGCCACGCGCTGGCCTGATTTCTGCGCGGCATAAACACTCTCGATCATTGCAATGGTCCAGCGTCCATCTTCCTCGTTACAGCAGGGCCGGGAATCGCCTTCGATTGCTCGAATGAGATCGGCCACCATCAGGGCATTAGCAATTTCGGGTCCATTGCGAATGCCTGGATCGGGTGTTGCCGGGATGGCTTCCCATTGGTGTTTCGCGTCAGGAAGCCAGGCGGGAGATCGCAGTAGGTGTAGTCCGCCATCGGGGTAGATTCCGTTGGGGAGAAAAATTACACCCTTGCTGCCGTAGATCCAGATGCCAAAGCGAAGAGGGTGCGTATCTGCAACAGCGCGCGATGAGAAATAGCCATGGACGCCACCGGCGAAAGCAAAAGTCGCGCTGATCTGCCTGCCTGCAACTGGCCCAATATTCTCTGTAGGCTGTGTCATATCACCTGGTCCGATTTCGCGTCCATTCGTTGTGATGTGGGCCGTCGTCCACTCAGGGTTACCGAGGAAGAAACGCAGCATATCGAAGAGGTGTGAGCCGAGCACCATCATGTCCTCACCCCCAGCTCGTTTGTCTTCTTTGCCGCGCGTGCGAATCTCCTGAATTTCACCAATTTCGCCCGCTTCAATCAGAGCCTTCGCTTTGAGGGCAAATGGCGAGGTCCGCATCTGGTGCGCAATCTGAACTTTCACTTTGTTGCGCCTCACCGCTGCCACCATGCGATCGGCATCAGCCATATTCTCCGCGAAAGGCTTCTCCATGTAGATGTGTGCGCCAGCCTCGGCTGCTGCGGTAACCATTGCGACGCGCTGGTCGGTCCAACGCGGGCCGATG
>JBKJUN010000548.1:0-16021 GCA_046590555.1 Bryobacter sp.
TTTATTCCGGCGGGCCAGCCATTCCGCAGAAGTCATTTGAACGCAGCTCTCCAGGCGACGCTCCCCGTCTACACAGGCGGAAGGATAAGTTCTGACGTGAACCTCGCACAATCTCAACGCGATTTAGCCGAGGTGAATGTGCACGATGTGGAGCGTGATCTCGATTTCGACGTCACGAGCACATACACCAACATGGTTCAGCTGGATCGGGATATTGATGCGGCTAGGGAATCAGTCAAGGCGCTTACAGAGAGCCGCCGCGTGATTGGCGAGATGTTCGCCGCAGGTAAAGTCGCTCGTGTCGATCTTCTGAAGGTCGATACGCGCTTGGCAGAGGTGCTAGACACAGCAATTGAGTTCAGAAACGCCCGAGAGATTCAATCGGGACTATTCAATGCGCTCTTGGGACGACCAATAGAGACCAGTGTAGTCGTCGAAACCGTGTTGCCGCGCGGCCCGCCTTTATTGTCAGTGGATGAAGTATCTCAGCTCGCAAGCACCGGGAATACGAAAACACAGATCGCCCGAGCGGAAGTGAGCATTTCAGAGCGTTCAGTTGCAGTTGCGAAGTCGGCACTCCGTCCAACCATTTCTCTTGTTACCGCTCTGCAAGGCCAAACCGCGGATCCTTACTCAATGTATAAAGGCGGCGTGTTTGGGGGAGCCGTGTTGAGCTTTCCGTTTTTTGATCGCACGCTGTCAAACCGGGTCGAGGAAGCAAAAAGCCGTGAATTAGAACGCCGAGCTGACCTAAAGCAGGTCGAGCTCGATTCAAATCAGCGAGTCCGCTCCGCTTACCTGCAAGCTCGGAACTCGGAAGAGCGAATCCGGGCGACGGAGGCCGCCATTGACTACGCCCGCGAGGCCCTCCGAATCGAACAGGAAAAGCAGCGTTATGGCCGCGGCACCATCGAAAACCTGCTCGATGCGCAAGCCGCGCTTCTAAGTTCGGAAGCCCGATATTATCGCGCGCTGGCCGACTATACGATAGCTATCGCTGCTATCAGGCGGGAAACAGGGAAATGAGGAGAGATCTATGCCTACCGTAACGCAACCTAATGTGGACGAGAAGCCGGAACAAGCAAAGGTGATTGAAAAACCTGAGCAATCGAAGGTGGACGAGAAGCCGAAGCCGTCAGAGGCGACAGAAAAGCCAGCGCAGCCGGAAGGCAGCGACAAACCGATAAAAGAGGGAGGCGGCAATGCTAAGGAAGGGGAAGCGGAAGACAAGTACGCCAGCATAAAGAAGGCTGGTAAGATCATTATCTACTTAGCCATCGCCGTGGCCGCCGGCATGTTAATTCAATACTACTTCTTCACGCCTCAAATGGTCGCGGTTTCTAAGGTAATGAAACAGGACTATACTGGCGAGCTGCATGGCACCGGCACCATAAATGTTGCTGTGTTAGCGGCTGTGGGAGCCAAAATCCCGGGCCGCATCGAGCAAATGTTAGTCGAAGAAGGTGACTTACTCCACCCAGGGCAAGTTATCGCAACTCTGGAAGACACCGACTTACGTCAAATGCTGCAACGTTCGCAATCCCGGTTGGAATCGTCGCGCATGAACGAACAAGCGGCGCGCGCGACAGAGCTGGCGGCACACGCTACAGAGCGATCGGCCCGTGCGGAGGAGCAGAAGTGGCGTGCAACAGAAAATCAAACAGGCCGGGCTTGGGAACGCGAAAAGCACCTCGTGGCGACTGGAGCGGTGAGCCAGGAAGAGGCGGATCAATATCAGGAACGCAATCTGACTGCGACAAGCGCGGTTGCAGCTGCGCAAGCCGACATTGGAACGGCACACGCCCAAGTGGAGGCGGCCGGTGCGAGGATACAAGTTGCGCTTTCCGAAATTGCCGCTGCGGAGTCTGAGGTCCGGTTGCAGCAGTTTAATCTTTCACAGGCGAAGATCTTTACTTACTTGGGCGGGATCGTCACCGACCGGCCCAAGCGCGCTGGCGATTCCATTGTTTCCGGCGAAACGGTTATCAACGTGGCAGACCCCAAAGTGATCCTTGTGGAAGCTTACCTCGACCAGCGTTTTGCCGGAAATATCAGGGTAGGCCAAACGGCGACCGTTGCCCCGCGCGGCCAGGCAAAAGAACAGATCACTGGGCAAGTTTATCGAATCCGCCCGCAGGCCGATCCAGCCGCCGAGGAGATGACCGTCGAGATTTCCTTCCCGTTGCCGCCCTCCAAGTTGCAGCTCGGCCATTGGGCGGACGTTTATGTAGCAACGAGTCGGACGAAGAATGCATTGGTAGTGCCTAAGACGGCGGTCATGATGATGGGCGACGACCAGGTGGTTATGGTGGCTAGTGCGGACAACAGGGTCCGGCAAGTCAAGGTTGAATCGATTGCCAGCAGCCCAAGATCCCAGCTAAGGGCGGTTGCAGGAGACATCAAGGCCGGGGACTGGGTATTAACAGAACCTATGGGAATCGAAGCCGGACAAAAAGTGCGCCAGGACAGAAGCCAGAAGCGGAAGCCTACCGGCCCGCAAATGGGTACCAGCCCAGTTATGAAGATGTAGCAGGAACCAAATGAATCTCGCACTCAAAGATGCCCGCTACCACTTGTTCAAATTCATTAGCTCGACGGTTGGCGTGAGTCTACTTCTGCTGGTGGTCTTTACACTTGGTGGCATCATTCGAGGCGTAATCCTGGATTCCTCCACCATCGTGACAGCAACTAACGCCGACCTTTGGGTCGTTCAGAAGGACTGGCTCGGACCATTTGTCGAGGTGTCGAGACTTCCTGAAGATTACTACCATGCAATTGAATCAATGCAAGGCGTCGCTGAGGCGAGTCCACTGGTGATGGCATGGAACCACATCGACCATCCCCCAAATTCGTCAGGCCTGATGATGTTCATGTACCGCAACGCAAAAATCGGCACAGCAACTATGGTCGAACCGAATTGGATTAATATGGTGCGCGAATTGAGGTTCCTGCTGATTGGCTATAAGCCGGATCACATAGGCGGTCCGCCAATGATTATCGCTGGGCGCGGAATCGAAGCGAGCCACTTTGAAGTTGTTGCAGATGTGAAGACCGGCTTGAAGCTCGGGGAGATTATCCGCATGCGTGGCTTCGACTATACGGTGGTAGGCCTGACGAAAAACATCGTCGGATTCAATGCCGACCCTGTTATTTACGCGAGGCTGGCGGACGCGCAAAACATCATCTTCCAGCCTGATCCGGATCTACTTCGCAACGTGCGAAGACGCACCGGAGGCCAACTCGGCGGCGCGGCGGCAGTGGCTCCCCGCGTCGCTGCGCCGGACATGCTAAAGGCCTCCGCCATATCGGAGAACCTTCACGTGATAAACGCCATTGCAGTAAAGATTGAACCCGGAGCCTCTCTGGAGGATGTAGCATCCGAGATCCGGCATTGGAAACATCTCGAAGTGTACACTTCCGCGCGACAAGTCAACATACAACTGATGGGCGCTAACCGCCTCATCGTCATGCAGCTTTCGCTGTTCCGCCTACTCTTGCTGATCATCGCCGGCGTGATTATCGGACTGATCACCTATACGTTCACGCTCGATAAAATCAAAGATATCGCCGTGCTCAAGCTGCTCGGTACACAGACGTCCCGCATCTACAGCATGATCATTCAACAGGCCGTGCTCATGGGACTGCTTGGGACCGTTTTGGGAGCCCTGCTTGAGTTCGCGAGCGAACCCTATTTCCCTAGACGAGTCTCAGCCACGGTCGGCGACCTGGGACAAATGCTGGTCATTATCACTTTTGTTTCGATCCTCGCTAGCCTGGTTGCCGTTCGGCGCGCCATGCAGGTTGACGCGCGGCTCGTCTTAGGCACGTGAAGAGACCTGAGGATTTGAATATGGAACAAGCGATCGAAACCAAAAATCTGGTCATGACTTATGGACAAGGACGAACGAAAGTCGAAGCGCTTAAAGGAATTGACCTTTCCGTAAACAAAGGGGAACTGCTTGCCATCATGGGGCCAAGCGGATCAGGAAAGACCACCCTCTTAATGATTCTGGGGCTGGTGACGGTCCCGACGCAGGGAGAACTGATCCTCGATGGAGACAACATCTACAAGAAGGGGAAGAGGGATTTCCAGCGGCTCCGCCGCGAAAAGATCGGCTTCATTTTCCAGTTTTCCAACCTGATTCCCTTTCTTACGGCCGAGGAGAATATTACCCTTCCGATGGATCTGATTGGCACGTCCGGGGCAAAGGCCCATGCCCGCGCTGCCGAGTTGCTTGATTACCTGGAAGTCACGGACCGCGCCGGTCAACTTCCGGAAAAGCTGTCCGGCGGCGAGCGACAGCGCGTGGCCATCGCGCGTGCGTTGGCAAACCGTCCGGCCATGATACTTGCGGATGAACCGACCGCATCTCTCGACACCGATCGCGGCCTTAGTGTGATGCGAATGTTGCGCAAGGTGAGCTCGGAACAAGGCACCGCAATCTTGGTCGTGACTCATGACGAGCGAATGATCGGTGAGGTGGACCGGGTTCTTCAATTAGTGGACGGGCTGGTCACCAGCGATGAAAGCCAATCGAAGGACAAAAGCGCGGCCTCAAAAGTCGACCCCAAACCAGCTGAAAACAGCGGGCTAGAACTCTCTGGTAAGAACGTACTGCCCGAGATAGGAGCGACGTCTCGCCAACAGGGATCGTCCTAAGATGATCCCCACGAGACGGTCGCCCCATCAATGATTTGGTAAGCAAGTTGTTTATGTCAAAGAATGGAGAAACGAAGATGAGTTGTTGTAAAGATGTGATGACGCCAATAGAAGCGTCTTCGTGCTGCACGCCGAAAGACACGGTCACAAAGGCTGCGCTAGCAATGCGCGATTCTGGATGCGGTTGTGCGCCGGTCGTTCAGGATACAAAAACCCGCAAACTGGTGGGTGTCGTTACTGAGCGCGACGTGTGTTGTAGCGTGGGGGCTGATAACCGGCTTGCTTCGGAACTTCGCGTCGAGGAAATAATGCGACCTGCCTCCGCGTGCTGCAGCACGCATGAACCGGTCGAAGAAGGCCACCGGAAGCTCCATGAGCACCGAGCCACGAGTTTACCGGTCGTGGATAAGGAAGGGTGTTGCTGCGGCACAATCAGCGCCCACCATCTGGAAACGGCCGTAGCGCACCAGACAAAATAGTCCCAATAGCCACCGCATCCAGGAGAAGCCGCAGATCGTCGGCTTCCTTCGAAGTGAATAGCAGGAGGGTAAAACATGATTGAGCCGCACATCGCGCCCGATGCCACAGAGCCGCCGATGCCTCGGGCAGGGAAGCCGGGTGCACCCAACAGCAACGGGCGACCAGCCTTCGATGAGGACCTTGAAAGACTTCAACGCGAAACATTCAACTACTTTTTGCACGAAGTGAATCCAGCCAACGGTCTGGTGCTTGACAAGACGGCAGCGGACTGGCCAGCCAGTATTGCCGCCACCGGTCTCGCCTTGGCGGCCTATCCTGTGGCTGTCGAGCGCGGGTTCATGTCGCGTTCTGCCGCGGTGGAACGAACATTGAACACGCTCCGGTTTTTCTGGAACAGTCAGCAAGGTCCCGAACCTGACGCGACCGGCTACCACGGCTTCTACTACCATTTTCTCGACATGAAAACTGGCAGACGCGCCTGGCAATCCGAACTGTCAACAGTAGACAGCGCCTTTCTTCTGGCAGGCGCGTTGACCGCAGGAATATATTATGATGCAGAGACAGTCGAAGAGAATGAGATCCGCACCCTCGCCGACGCACTCTACCGTCGCGCCGATTGGAACTGGGCGCAGAACGGAGGCCAAACGGTTACGCACGGCTGGAAGCCTGAAAGCGGATTTCTAAAATACCGCTGGAAGGGCTATGACGAGGCGCTACTGCTTTACATATTGGGCCTGGGCTCACCGACTCATCCGCTACCTGAGAGCAGCTACCGTGCGTGGGCTTCTACCTATCAGTGGAAACAAGCATACGGATATGAGTATCTCTACGCCGGGCCGCTCTTCATCCACCAGCTCTCTCATATCTGGATCGACTTTCGCGGCATTCAAGATGCGTTCATGCGCGATAAAGGCATCGACTACTTCGAGAACAGCCGCCGCGCGACTTATGTGCAACAGCATTACGCGATCGACAACCCGCAAAAATTCGCCGGCTATGCTTCATGTTGCTGGGGAATCACTGCCAGCGAAGGACCCGGTCCTGGTACCCTTAAAGTAGCGGGCATCAAGCGGCGGTTTTTCGATTATGTAGGTCGTGGTGTGCCATATGGTCCCGACGATGGCACTTTGGCGCCATGGGCGTTAGTGGCATCTCTCCCCTTCGCGCCAGAAATCGTGCTTTTTGCCCTGGATCATTGCATACACCAAGCCAAGTTAACCCAGTTCAATTCCTACGGCTTCAAAGCCTCTTTTAATCCGACCCATCCCGGAGAGCCCGGTAATCCGTATGGCTGGTGGGTTTCGCCGTGGCACTTCGGGCTGAATCAAGGGCCGATTGTCTTGATGATCGAAAACTATCGTACCGGCTTCTTGTGGCAATTGATGCGGAATTGCCCGTACATCGTTAGAGGCTTGCGGCGAGCGGGTTTTGGCGGAGGTTGGTTATGACTCCCTTGTGGAGGAAACAATTGTGAAGGCAGCCAGACCAAACATCTTGACCATCAATGCCGGCTCGTCAAGCATCAAGTTTGCCTTGTTTCAATCAGACGAGTCCTTGCTGCGGAAACTCGACGGAAAGATCGAAGGGTTGGGCCTTCCTCAGGGCACCTTCACGGTAAAAGCCTTGAACCCTGCCGAGAACTTCTCTCGGGCTCTGGCAGTAGCGGACCACGCCGCAGCCGTGGGCCTGCTGTTGGATTGGATTCAGGAACGGATCGAAGGCGGCACCTTGGCCGCAGTCGGCCATCGCGTGGTGCATGGCGGACCGAAGTATTGGCAACCGCAGCGGATCACGCCGGAGATGATCGAGGATTTGCGTCAGCTCAGTCCGTTTGATCCCGAGCATTTGCCGCAAGAAATCCTGTTGGCGGAGGCCATTCATCGCAAGTTCCCAGACCTGACGCAGATCGCTTGCTTCGACACCGCGTTTCATCACGACATGCCACGCCAGGCGCGTCTGCTGCCAATCCCACGCCGCTACGATGCAAAGGGCGTTCAACGCTACGGCTTTCACGGTCTGTCCTACTCATTTTTGATGCAGGAACTCGAACGGATCGCGGGCACTAAAGTGGCAAACGGGCGGGTCATCCTCGCTCATCTAGGCAACGGCGCAAGCATGGCCGCCGTGCTTCGCGGACGCAGTATGGACACGACGATGGCGTTAACGCCCGCTGCTGGCCTGATGATGAGCACCCGTTGCGGCGACGTAGATCCTGGCTTGGTTTCGTTTCTGGCGCGAAGCGAACAGATGACCGCATCCCAATTTGATCGAATGATGAATCACGAGTCGGGGCTTCTGGGAGTATCGGAGACTAGCTCCGACATGCGGGTCTTACTCGCACGTGAAAGTGAAGATGTCCGCGCAGCTGAAGCGGTGACACTGTTCTGCTATCAAGCGAAGAAGTGGATCGGAGCTTATTCTGCTGTGCTCGATGGACTAGACACATTGGTCTTCGCTGGTGGCATCGGCGAAAATGCGCCAGTCGTCCGCTCGCGCATCTGTGAAGGCCTGGGCTTCCTTGGCATTGATCTTGATAAGTCGCGCAATGCCGAGACTGCGAAGGTGATTTCTACAGACGCCAGCCGGGTCACCGTTTACGTCATTCGCACCGACGAAGAACTTATGATCGCCGGGGCTGTCTGTCGAATCCTTGGCCTTGGCATGGCCGGTGAAAAGAGCACAACGAAGAAAGCTTGATGATAAACGCGATGCATGCATGAACAGACAGATGGGCGGAGGAATGACGATCATTGGACGCCAATCGATCTATAGCCGTCTATGTTGATCAAACTCTGGACAAATGTGGCGAGTTTTTGGAGAAGAGCGACGGTCCTCCCTTGCGTGATTGGGACTACACTCGCTGTATGGATCTCGCCGATTGGCATAGTAAGGATAAAGCTTCGGGTGCCGATCAACGGTTTCTAATTTTTCAAGCATTGCGCTGTGCTGGCACCCGTCGCGACTGGTTGAGACGATACCTGAGGATTTAAGGCTTGGCCTCTTCAAATCCATCACAGCCACTGATAGGACTGACCTTCAGGCGGAGCGGGGCGAGTTTGGGGTGTCCACAGTCATCCAAAATCGTGTCCACCGCCTCCCTGCTGGTTCTGATTTGCGCCAGATTAAAATTGTGATTGCCGGCGTCGTACTCTCCGAAGTGGAGGCAGAGTCCGCATTGTCCATCATGAAGTTGAGTCATGCGAAAACCAGTGCACGATTAGGGCCACATTTTGGGAGACTCAGAAAGGCGTTTCGTTCGCCACCGTGTATGCGGTCCTGCCATAGGACGAACTGACAGTAATCGTGACTGAAGCCGAAAGGCTTGCGCAGCCTGGCGGGTTCGACTCCTTGGCGTTGATAACCAATATCAATCCATCCATAGTCAGCACGAACTGGTGAGAAAAAAGATGTCGGAGACTCCGTGCTCCATCGTGTTTAAGAATGGATATCCGCACCCCAGCGCGGAGTTAGATCAATTCTGCTGACCGCAGAAAACGTGATTGCACTGCGGGGCGCGGTTACCTGTTACATGGAATCAGTGCCTGTAGCTTTTGATAAGAGAACCGCCAAGCGCAGACTTGCTGCAGGCAGGATCGTTACTTGGATGATAGGCGCAAGTCCCACGGTATCACCGGCTACGGTAATCGTTGGCATCAAGACGCTATAGCTCCACAGATTGAGAACACGAGCAAACCATTCAAGCAGGATCCCGGCGACGAATCCCAACGCAATGGTAGCGATCTTCCCGCGGGAACCCAGTAGCGCCGACACCGATCGTCCGAGTGAGAGCCAGGAAGCGGCAACCACGCCGAGGACAATCAAGACATCTCCAGCAATCGAAGCCGACATGTAGGCCGCACTTTTCCAGAGACTCCAGCCCGTCATGTCATATAGAAATAGGCACTGGGCAAACTCCCAGACCGTATTCAGCAGGGCCCCAAAGGCAGCGAGCAAATTTATTGAGAACTCTCTAGGATTGCGTTTCATTTTAAGGATCGGCAATAGAACTCTGCCTCGTTCCGCTGTAAATGTCAAACCAGTGGGGACTCAGACGATCCAGTGCGGAGCAACCTCAACGCGTTCAAAATGACCAGCAGAAAGATACGCATGTCTGCTGCGATGGCATTGTCCGGCTAGTTTTCTGGAGTTGCCCGCAACTCTATCGCTACGAGCGAGTTAGATCCAAATTGGCCGGGAACGATTTGAAAGTTATAAAAAAGGCAACCGCCGAAAGATCGATCCAGCGACGGAAAACATCAGGCGATGAATGCCGGTCGAACCATTTTCTCCCAGTTGCTTGTTCGAGCCCCAAGTAAGGAATTTCAGAACTGGGTTTCTCGCCACCGGGGTGATGCGAACTCTCACGGCTTTTCTTTCGGGGATCAGTATCTGGCGATGACGTTTGCTCAGTTGACTTACCAAGAGAGTTTGCGAGACATCTAGGCCTGTCTCCGCTCGATGGGCCCAAAGTTATTTCATCTGGGATTCCGCAGCAAAGTCGCACGTGCCACGCTCGCCGATGCCAACGAGCCGCATTTCTGGCGAATCTATGCCGACTTCGCCCAAGTGCTCATCGCCATCGCCAGGCCAATGTATGCTGAAGACCCCCATAGTTGCCGACTTGCCTCAAAGCCCTTACAGCATGTGGAGAAAAATGGGAATCCCGGGTTCGGACGATTTGAGACATCGGCAAACTCTTGCGAGGCATCCCGCTCGGCTGAATTGACGATATTCGGTCGAGTGACCTTACATAGTCGCGATGCCAAGTGTCGACAAGCGATATGAGACCAAAATGTCGCCTTGCCTGACGGTTGGGCCTTGGACTGCTAGTAAAACTCAATGTAGAAACTGCCAATAAGAAGTGAACCTTATGAAGTGAAAGAAGACTTCAAGAAGATTCAATGATGAAAGGCATGAAGGTTATGAGCAAGAAAGAGAACACCGCTACAACTGACATTCAGCTGGGCGTAGAAAGGGATTAACTGATGCACGGAAACGAATGGATGGGCGGAAGCGGATGGATGGGCGGAGGAATGTGGGTTTGGACGGTCGTTGGCGTACTGGTGGTGGCCCTGCTGGTCGTCCTGATTAACAAAGTGTCCGCGAAATAGGGATGCAATTGGGTTCTACCTATCCTGTAGGACCGATGAATTGACGTGGTTTGAACATTTTTGAAGAGGTTGCAATATGCCGAAGACTGCAGTTGGCTTATTTGAGAAGCCAGAGACCCTGGACTACGTTATGCGCCAGATCGAAGCCCTTGGCTTTCCCCGGAAAGAGATTCGCACCATCGAGGAGCCGTCGACCTTTGAGGTCACCGGCGTGATGAGTTTCCCGCGTCTCGATTTTGAAGTCGCCTTGATGCGAGAACTCACCAGAGTTGGCACGACCAAAGCGGAGGCGCAGGCTTACGTAGAGGGAATGCAACGAGGAGGGGCGATGGTTTTGGCGACGGGTTCCGACGAGAGAGTGGAAGCTGCCCTCGACATCATGAACAGGAACGGCGCGGTGGAGGTGGAAGGGGCCATTGGGTCCGAACCCCACCTACCCGGTGTGGCCCGCGAGAACATGACTCCGGCAAGCGATAGTCGGGTCATGGCCGGGCGCCTCCGCGGGTCGGGCGGCGGCGCCTCTGTTTTCGTATGGTGAATACTGCCGATCCAAACACAGACGGAAAGACTCTCAACAACACAACACAGCAGATCGGCACCGCCTTGTTATCTTGCTCTGACGGTTCGTCACTGAGGCGAGGCTTCAAGACTCCATACAGTCTCAAATCATCGTGCTGGTTGCGTACACCTTCGAGCGGCTTTGTCGCAAAGTTCCAACCCAGCGGCTGGGTCGCTCGGCTTGATGGAAGAGCGATCGATCAAATGACGGGAGGCACTCAATGAAAGAACACGAACACGGGACCGAAACTGGATCCGAAACTGAGCCAGCGCAAGACGAAGTAGCCAAGAAGGCGTACGCGATTTATCTAAAGGAAGGTCGTCCGCTAGGGCACGCCGAGCAGAATTGGCGGGACGCTGAAGCTCAAATGCAGCATGCCAAGCCGGACCATCTGGAAAGCCATAGCCATCATGACGATCATGCCAACATGGCGGCGGATTTCCAGAAACGGTTCTGGATCGCTTTGGTCCTCACCCTGCCGATTCTTGTCCTCTCCCCGATGCTCCAAACGCTGGTTGGATTGCGAGAAGCTATCCGATTTCCCGGCGACATCTATGTCCTCTTCTGCCTTTCTTCCGCAGTCTTTTGGTACGGTGGGTGGCCGTTTCTCAAAGGCTTCTTAGAGGAAGTCAAATCTAGCCGTCCCGGGATGATGATGCTCATCTCCGTCGCCGTTGCTACCGCGTATCTTTACAGCAGCGCCGTAGTATTCGGCCTGGCCGGAAAGATGTTCTTCTGGGAACTTGCCTCGCTGATCGACATCATGTTGCTTGGGCATTGGATTGAGATGAGGTCCGTCATGGGCGCTTCGCGAGCCTTAGAGGAGTTGGCCAAGCTCATGCCCTCCGACGCGCACAAGCTGATGGCCGACGGTAGCGTAAAAGACGTACCGCTGAGCGAACTGGCATTGGACGACAAAGTCCTGATCAAACCCGGTGAGAAGATTCCCGCGGACGGTGTCATCGTCTCCGGCGAAAGTTCTGTCAATGAAGCGATGCTGACCGGGGAATCAACTCCCGTAGCCAAAAAGACCGGCGGCAAGATAATTGGCGGTGCCATCAACGGAGAAGGCTCGTTAACTATCAAGGTCAAAGGAACCGGTAAGGATTCATTTTTATCGCAGGTCATTGATCTCGTTAAACAGGCCCAAGAGAGCAAATCGAAGACCCAGGATTTCGCCAATACAGCGGCGCTGTGGCTGACCATCATCGCCTTGGGCGGCGGCGTAATCACCCTTCTTGTCTGGCTGGTCCTCGTGGGAAAGGACTTCGCATTCGCCCTTGAGCGTACCGTCACTGTCATGGTAATCGCCTGTCCGCATGCCTTGGGTCTTGCCGTGCCGCTGGTGGTGGCCGTCTCAACGGCACTTGCCGCGAAGAACGGACTGCTCATTCGCAATCGCGTTGCTTTCGAGTCCGCCCGAAAGCTGCAAGCCATCATTTTCGACAAAACTGGCACGCTAACCGAGGGCCGCTTTGGCGTGACGGAAACTCTGGTTATTGCGCCCGACATCGATGAAGAAACCTTGCGCATGTACGCGGCTTCGGTTGACGCGAACTCCGAACATCCCATCGCCAAGGCCATCGCCGCTTCTTCAGACAAGAAGATGCCCGTCGAAGGCTTCATAAGCATTCCGGGTAAAGGGGCCGAAGGCAGGGTCGAAGGCAAAGCGATCAAGGTGGTGAGCCCAGGCTTCCTGCGCGAACAGAACATCGATCTCTCCGACAAGCGCATCGAGCCACTCCAGGCCCAAGGCAAGACGGTCGTATTTGTTCTCATTGACGGGAAGTTGCAAGGGGCGATTGCGTTGGCCGATATCGTCCGTCCAGAGGCGAAGCAAGCCATCGATGCCCTGAAGGCGTTGAACATCCGCTGCATGATGCTCACAGGCGATAACCAAGCGACGGCCAAATGGGTTTCGGACCAAGTCGGCCTGGATGAATACTTCGCCGAAGTCCTGCCCAAAGACAAAGCGGCCAAAGTGAAAGAGGTCCAGTCACGCGGCGGGCTGGTGGCCATGACCGGCGACGGCGTGAACGATGCGCCGGCACTAGCGCAGGCCGACGTGGGCATTGCCATTGGAGCCGGTTCGGATGTGGCGGTGGAAACCGCCGACGTGATTCTGGTGCGGAGCAATCCCCTGGACGTCGTCGCCATTCCCCTGGCCGCAGGCGCGCTTTACGCGTGGGGCGTGTTGCTCACTCCCGCGCTCGGCGCGGTGTTCATGTCCGCAAGCACGGTGATCGTGGCGGTCAACGCGCGATTGCTCAAATTGAAGACATGACCAAATTGTTGAAGGGCAAGGACTGCAACATCAATCATTTAGTATGCGGAAAGGTTGCTGCAAGATCGGATTCTCAAGTTCAAACTGGACAAGTTTGTAGGTACTTTTATTTCCTCCCGTTCTTCCACGTCCACAAGCCCGACGTGGACATCTTTCGGCTTGCGATGGACATCGCCCAGGTGCCAACTCAGCAGGGCGGACGGAAGTATTACAAGCCGCAGCGAATCACCCGGGAGATGATCGGGAATTTACGTCAGCTCAGTGCATTTGATCCCGAGCATCTTCTGCTGAGCGCGTATAAAACCAGTTCCTACATGCGTTACTTACTCGATCTTGAAGAACACGACGTGCAGGCGGCCGAAGCGGTGGCGCTGTTTTGCTACCACGTCAAGAAATGGATCGGCGCATTCGCGGCGGTGTTGGGCGGACCGGAAGAACAGATCATCGCGCGCTCGGTGTGCCGCGCCCTCGGACTTGGCCTTGTCAGTGAAAAGCGGACAACGAAAGGAGCTTCATGATGAATCACGACGAATGGATGAGCGGTTGGACGCTGATCGGCTTACTGGTCATGGTCCTATTGGTCGTCCTGATTAGCAAGGTGTCAAGAAATAAGTGCCCGTTCACGAATCACCAGTTAAGTGAATCGCTAAGTATGAAAGGAATCGTATGCTAGTCACAATATCCACAGACAAAAGCGTGAGTGAAGCCGCAGCTGCCTTACAGTCTGCCGTCCAGGCCAATCACTTTGGCGTCATGCAGGTTCACAACCTCAAAGAGAGCATGACGAAGAAGGGCGTGGAGTTCGAACGTGAATGCCTGATCTTCGAGGTCTGTCAGCCGCAACAAGCGAAGAAGGTGCTCGACGAGAACATGAGCGTCTCCACCGCGCTTCCATGCCGGATCTCCATCTACGAGGAGGGCGGTAGGACCATTCTGGCTACCTTGAAGCCAACCACTCTTCTGGCAATGTTCAAAGCACCACAACTTGAAAGGGTGGCACAGGAAGTGGAGGAGACAATCGTCAAGATCATGAACGAGGCAGCATCGGTCTGATTGGCTCAGATCAAAACGAACACGACCATGCAGAGCCTGATGAAAGAGTTGACCTCGACGGAGAACAAAGTCTCCTTCGCGCGGCACGCTTACAACGACTCGGTGACTGTCTACAACACTTGAAGGGCGCTCGCTTCAGGCCGAAACAATTACGGCGCACTGACCCAAAAAAGGAATCAAGCCATGAATACAAGAACTCTGAATTCGGAACTCCTCCACCAGATGGACGCCTACTGGCGTGCCGCAAACTACCTCTCGGTCGGTCAGATTTACCTCTACGACAACCCCCTCCTGAAGCGGCCACTGACGCTCACGGATGTGAAGCACATGCTGCTGGGGCACTGGGGCACAACCCCAGGTCAGAACTTCATCTACGTGCATCTGAACCGGATCATCAAGAAATACGACCTCGACATGATCTACGTCTCTGGACCCGGGCACGGCGGTCCAGCCGTCGTCGGCAACACATATCTCGAGGGCACCTACAGCGAGATCTATCCGAACATCAGCCAAGACGAGGCTGGGCTTCAAAAACTCTTCAAGCAATTTTCGTTTCCTGGCGGAATTCCCAGCCACGCTTCGCCGGAGACACCCGGCTCAATCCACGAGGGCGGCGAGTTGGGCTATTCACTCAGCCATTCGTTCGGGGCGGTCTTCGATAATCCCGATCTCATCGTCGCCTGCGTCGTCGGAGATGGCGAGGCAGAAACAGGGCCGCTGGCTACCGCATGGCATTCCAACAAGTTTTTGAATCCAGCCACCGACGGCGCCGTCCTGCCCATCCTGCATCTCAACGGCTACAAGATCGCCAACCCGACGATTCTCGCGCGCATCACCCGCGAGGAATTGGAACAGCTCCTCCGCGGCTACGGCTGGACGCCATACTTCGTCGAGGGTCACGAGCCCGAGTTGATGCACGAGGCCATGGCCGCAACGCTCGACACGGTGGTGGAGCAGATTCAGAAAATCCAGCAGGATGCGCGCGTGCACGGCAACCTTGTGCGTCCCCCCTGGCCGATGATCGTCCTCATTTCGCCGAAAGGCTGGACGGGTCCGAAGGTGGTGAACGGCCAGCAAGTGGAAGGCACCTTCCGGTCACACCAGGTGCCACTGCACCCGGATGCCCATCCCGAACACCTCACGCTACTGGAGGATTGGATGAAAAGCTACCGGCCGGAGGAACTCTTCGACGGAGCGGGCAGATTGAAGCCAGAACTGGCCGGCCTGGCACCGGCGGGCGATCGACGTATGGGCGCAAATCCTCATGCCAACGGGGGCATATTACTCCGTGACCTTCGGATGCCCGACTTCCGCGACTATGCGGCGCAGGTTACATCGCCCGGGGTTCGTGGCATCGGCGACACCCGCGTGCTCGGACCCTTCTTGCGCGATGTGGCAAAGCTAAACACCGAGCAACGTAATTTCCGGGTCTTCGGTCCCGACGAGACGATTTCGAACGGCCTCGAGGCCCTCTTTGAAACGACCGGCCGCCAATGGGACGTCGCGATCTTGCCGAACGACCAATATCTCGCGCCCGACGGACGCGTGCTGGACTCGATGCTCAGCGAACACCAATGCGAAGGCTGGCTCGAAGGCTATCTCCTTACCGGGCGGCATGGGCTCTTCAACTGCTATGAGGCGTTCATCCACATCATCGATTCTATGTTCAACCAGCACGCCTAGTGGCTGGAGGTCACATCGCATCTGCCGTGGCGGAGAAATATCGCCTCGCTGAACTACTTGCTGGCCTCACATGTCTGGCGGCAGGATCACAACGGCTTCACGCACCAGGATCCGGGTTTCATCGACCACGTCATGAACAAGAAAGCCGAATTTATTCGGGTTTACCTTCCACCGGACGCCAACTGTCTGCT
>JBKJUN010000568.1:0-4331 GCA_046590555.1 Bryobacter sp.
GGAGACCATCTGGTCGATCATTTCGAGCTCCATTTCGCTGCTGGGCTGGAAGCGATCAATGTAGTCTTCAAAGATGGTATCGAAGCGCTTTTGATCTTCAGGGAGGATGAGGGTGGCTTGGGAGTAAGCGCCATGTTTGAAGCTATTGAGGCGATTGCGATCTTTGCCTTCTGTGGTGACTGGGCCACGGGATTTGCTGCCATTGATACGAGCGGCATCGCGTTGTTTTTGAGTGGTGAGGCGCGGCCGGCGTTTTGTGATGGCGGGCGGCTGGATTATTTCTTGAGACATGAGGATGGACCTCCGGCTGGGACATGTACAGTTGACGCAGTTGCGCAACCGGAGATGAAGTTAGCATGAGCGGGGAAGGAGTTGGGGTGGGGGTGGAGGGTAAGTCTTTTAGAATGTTGGGGAAAGAATTTTTTCGCGGGGTGTGAACCGGGTGGAGGCTTTTGGACAAAAGACGGGTGAACCCATTGGTGGGCGGAAGCCCAGGACGGCGCGAATCAGAATGTTGGCGTCAAGCACGATGGCTCTACGTTCCATGCCGACTATTTCGCGTTCCGCTTCTTATCGCGACTGACCTGGCGGATGTGCTTGTACTCTTCCATCAGTTCGTCCTTAGATGCGGCCCAAATAGCGATCAAGGCGTCGAGGTCTTTCGCGGCAGCGCGCATGGCTTCGACTTCTGCCTTGCGGCTGCGCTTCTGAGCAGGAATGTAGAAGCCAAGCGTCTCGCCATGACGAGTGATCGCCAGCGGTTTCCCACTTTCGAGGTAACCCGCAAGGTTCTCACGGAAGTCTCGGATGCCAATCTTTTCGGTTTCCATAAAGCGTACTTTGTGTACACAATAGCATATTCAGACATGGCTAGTGCCAGCATGGCCAATAGGCAAAATGCAACGAGGGCGGCGATTGCTCGATTTGAAGGAGTCGGTGACTTGACGCAGGCGGAATTTTGGCCAGGTTGATTGTGTGGGGAAATGCGAGCGGTTTTTGGAGTGTTGCTGCCAGGCAGAGGCTATCAGAGCTATCACTCACGGCAAGCTTGATTTTATTGGTGAATTTGCAAGGTAGATGCTACAAGAGGCTTCTCTAAGCCTGGGCATTTGATGAAGTTCCGTCGGGACAGACGTGTCTGAAGAGGCTGTCCACCTATCGTCCACCTATCGAAGAGGCTGTCCACCTATCGACCCATTGTGATCGAAGCAGAAACAGATTAGAGTTCGTTGCAGTGCTTGACATTGCATCTAAATAAAAGCACGGAAGAGATCAGGCAGGAATGCGGTCTTCTTTGCCTGCCCAGATTCTCATGTGAGTGTAGAGATCCTTTGCGGCATTTGATGATTGATCCAGATGCCTGATGCCCATGAAAATCTCAGCAACTTCGCGGGCCACTGGCTTTACGTTCATTTCGTCCATTGTTTGAATTAGACGATCATGAAGCTGCACAGGAATCTTCCCCATTTTGACCAGAGTTCCCAGCATGTACTGCTCCTGCGAATTCAGGCGAACGGAAGAGAAGTGACTCCGATTTATGAACAAGTCGTTTTTGTCTACAATCATTTTCTTCCTCTACCTCATTATGACGAATTTTCCTCTACCTGATTTTGAGGAACCGTATTCCACTCAAGGTGGGGCACTGATTGCTCATTGAATCCAGCCTGCCATCTGCAGTCCATTCTGGACGAGATCTTGGTGTGAGGGTTAAGACAGCGGCCTCTGTATTTGCCGGAAACTCGATCTCCTGCACGCCGCTCAATGGATCTTTATAAAGCGCTGGCACTACTCTTGGTTTGGGTTGGAGCGTATTAGAGAGAGCAATCATTCCAAGGCTCGTGAGTGTAAGGACCGAGCAGCCTGGATCGTCGGCAAGGGTAATCGCGTTGCGAGCTGTCCAGCGTGTTTGCAGTTGTGGCCCATCCATCAATAGTGCGATCACAAGATCTGGCCCGACGCTACGTACTATTTCTCCGACGGGGTCTGGCCGCGCAAGGTCCTCACACACTAGAGGCATGAACGAGAGCCAAGAATTCAGTTGCTGAATCATGACTTCGCGTTTGTTCAAGGATATGTATTCCCACCAGCGTCGATTTGGATCGAGCGAGGAGCCCAACTGATAGGAAAGGATCTGGCTGCCGTCCAATTGCCAGCGGTGATGTTTTCTTTGCTCGGCGCGGTTGCCGAACGGCGTTGCATAACGCACTTCATTCGTTCCGGGCCGCTTTTCTGAAAGGGCGGGTGAGCCAACGCCGGCGATGAGAAAGAATCCTTTTGACAGAGCAATATTACTGAGCTTTGCCCACTCAGTGGAAGTGACGGAACATTCTGGCAAGACAACACCGTGTAGCTTGCCCACCTCAGCAGATGCCTGCTTTACAGCCTGTTGAAAGAGTGGGATCAAGTCTTTGTTTGCAGGTGGGTCAAAAGTGAAGAAGCCGAATGCAGTGGGCATATTGCGCATGTTCTCTTCGTGACAAGTAACTTTACGGAAACAAGTTGGACTCAGTTGGAAAGGCCACGGGAAGAGCAACAGGTTGAGATTATTGGAAGGCTCATTGATAGTGGTTTCGACCATCCAGCGAGGAGCAGCCTCAAGTCCTTCGATGGCGCAAACATGATGAGAGAGCGAACGGACATTCAGGCCTGAATGAGGCGTGCGGCGCTTCGGGAGAACACAGATTCTTGAGGGGTCCAATTCTTCCTGGAATTTGAGCGCCCCATCTTTTGAAAGCTTCTGGGACCGCATCCAAAGCTCGAAGGTTTCGATGGCGGAATCTTCGTCTTTGGGTAACTCGGCTGATGCCCCGAGACCTCTGCTGGCTTCATCCGAAAGAGCCATAAGAATCAATCCATCGTGAGCGGCGTGCTGATCTTCCTGGAATTGGCTTAGAGAGAGTGGAAAAGATCTTTTGAGGAAGATTGTCCAGATCTGATGAACCAAGGCCGGTGCTGACTGCTGGAAAAGTGAATTTTTACGCCATTCATTTCCCAACTCGGCGGCCCATGCAGCATAAGCATATTTGTCAGGCGGAATCGTGAATCGTTTGGGTGGCCAGTTTTCGAGCGCCTGTAAGTAAGCGCCGGAACGTTGGATTAAGGCTGACATCAGGCCAAAGACGTCTGGTGGCCATGCCGGGAGATATTGCTGCTTTGGGTTAGACAGGCGCGGCAGCAGGTAGCTAAAGAGTTCACCCACGGTGAGGGAGGTTGACTGCACTGGTAAAGGAGTAGTGGTCACAGAGAGCTTAATATCTCCTTCTCCGTGAGGTCCTGGAAGAATTCTGTAATTTGTTTGGCTATCGATGAGTCGGAGAAGAGGATGCCGAGTTCGATGTCGCGGGTTTGGGCGGCTTTGGTGATGTTGGCGGTGGAATCAGGCATTCGATTCGATAAAAAGCGTGTGCATAGGGCTGCCAGATCTGGCTCCCTGAGTCAGTCGGATTGTGAGGATAGCTCTCTACCTCACCAACTCCATCAGCTTTGAGTAGCTGGTGACCGTATCGTAACGGACTTGGCCTGATGAGATTTTGGCGAAGAATTTGCGGGCGCAGTCGATCTTGGATTTTTCGATTTCTCTTAGCTGCATAGAGGATAGATCGCCTTTGGTTTCGGCGATGAAATAGATGTGCTTTACCGTGCCTTGTTTGAAGGCGATGGCCCAGTCTGGGTTGTAGGGGCCGACTGGGGTGGGGATGAAGAAGGCTCGGGGGAGCTTGGCTGGGTCGGTTAGGCTTTTGTCCTTGAGCCAGAAGAGGTCGCGGCTGGTTTTGTCGCGGGTGGTGAGTTCTTCGTAGATGTAGCTGCGCCAGCGGCCTTCGGGGTTGAGTTGGATTCCAGGTGGGCTGGCGCTTGTGGCGGTTCTTGGGGTTGTAGGCTTCGACGCGTTCTTTCAGATTGTCCATGCGGGGTGGGTTCTTTTGAGGGTGTGGTTGCTGTTGGTCTGGTAAGCGTGATAGCAAAACTCTTTCGCAGTTGGCTTGCTGCCTATGAAGCGGCTTCGCACGGCATAGGGTGTGGTGATTCGAGGCTGGGACGGACTTGTTTGAAGAGGCTGTCCGCCGGCCCAAAACTGAAGCTGCCTAAAAGCAGTTCCAGTGGTCGACCTGTCCCAGGGGGGAATTTCAAGAAATTCGGCAAATTTCAGAGTGCAGGTTCATGGCCCCTAAATTGTTGTTCAGGCTGGAGATAGCAATCTTTTAACGGCTTGGCAGCGAAATGGATTCTATTTTGAGAGCCGGTAAGAAGTTCAAGGAAGGCTTGATTTCATTGGTGGTTTTGCAAATTGCACGCCAGGCTGTCCCAAAACCCATGGATAGCTGGCGGTTGGT
>JBKJUN010000683.1:0-3691 GCA_046590555.1 Bryobacter sp.
CTCAGCCGGTGCACAACACTCTATCCTCAGCATGGACCCTACCGGCAAGGTCACTCACAGAGGCCAACTCCAGTCTCCACTAATGATGATGGCCACGGCTGAACTCAAGGGGCAGTATTTTCTGTTCGGTGGACAGCCAAATCTAAAGACCTGCCTTCGATCGAGCGACCTGATCCATTGGGATTCAATCCCTTCATGGCCCGGCCCGGGCCGCTTCTTCGCTCATTCCACCGCGGCCAACGGAGCAATCTATCTGGCAGGTGGTGCTGACCTCATCGGTGCTCAACGCATTTTCCTTCGAGACGCCTATCTTTGGTCCGAAGGCAGTTGGTCGACTCTCCCTGAACTACCAGTTCCGATTCAGGCCGGCTTTGCTGCCACAGTCGGCAACGCGCCTATCATTCTCGGCGGTAGCGATGGCTCACTGGCACCTTTCGAAGCAAACCTGCGTGAAGACCACCCAGGCTTCAGCACTCTCATTTGGACCTTCGACGGCAATAGCTGGCTACCAAAGGGCCGTCTCCCTTATGCCCCGGTCACCTCCACTCTGGTCCAGTGGCAAGGTGCTCTGGTTATCCCGGGTGGCGAAGACCGCCCTGCCCATCGCTCCTCGCGCGTTCTTTCAGGAAAGTACAAAAAATGAATAATCTGCAGGGCGTTATTCCTGCCCTTGTTACTCCTCTCAACTCAGATGGTTCTCTTAATGAAGCTGCCTTGGCTTCGCTGCTTGCTTCGCTTTTTGAGGCGGGCTGCCACGGCGTCTACGTTGCCGGCAACACCGGAGAAGGCCTTCTTCTCTCTGTAGAACTCCGCGAACAACTCGCGGCGCTTACTCGCCGCCTGAGTCCACCAGACCGCAGCGTCATCGTTCACGTCGGCACGCTCAATACTAGCGATTCTGTTCGTCTGGCCCAACATGCTGCATCGATAGGTGCCACCGCCATCAGCAGCTTGCCTCCCGCTGGTGCCTACAGCTTTGCCGATCTTAAAACCTTCTACGCCACACTCGCCGCCTGCCCGCTCCCGCTTCTTGTCTACTTTTTCCCTGAAGCCGCTCCAGCCATTCGCACCTATTCTCAACTCTCTGAACTCTGTGCTATTCCGAACGTGGTTGGAGCTAAATTCACCGACTTCGATTTTTATTCTCTTGCTCGCATCAAAGCGCTCGGCAAGATTGTCTTCAACGGGCGCGACGAGGCCTTCGCTTGCGGCATGTTGATGGGTGCCGACGGAGGGATCGGCAGCTTTTACAACATCGCTCCCAAACTCTTCGTCGATCTCTACACCGCTGCCCGCTGCGGCGACTGGGTTGCGGCTCGCGCCACCCAGGAGCGGATCAATTTCCTGATCACCATCGTCCTTGCATACCCGCTCTTCCCTGCACTAAAAAGAATCCTGGCTTGGCAGGGCATCGATTGCGGTCTTTGTGTCGCGCCTCGTCAACCCCTAACCAAAGACCAGGAATTCTTGCTTCACCGCGAGCTGCTCGAAGCCAAATTTCTGACGTCATGACTGCAAGCCGCCCGCGCCGTCCTGCTGCTTGCCTTTGTCTGGTTCAAGATCCCAATGATCCGATTGGATCAACCGAAAACAAACCACCAAACGCAAAAAGGGCGAGCCCGAAGGCTCGCCCTTTTCAACTTATTTGTACTATCAGGCCTAAGCGTAAGCTGGCTTGCGACCAGCGGGCTTCGCACCCTGAAACTTCAGCTTCTTCGCTTTTACAAACGAATGCTTCGGTTTCGGTGAATGCTGAAACGCGCCTTTGATCGCCTTCTTAACGGCATAGGGCGTGCGAGCGGGTTGATACTCCTGCTCGTCAAAACCACCCGTATCAGCCGGATCAGGAGGAAGCTCATGCGGTACAACCTGCAGTGGCAGAGAAGTCTTGATCGCACGCTCAATCTGGCGCACTGCACCACGCTCGCCACGAGTGGCGAAGGTGGAAGCGGTACCCTTATTGCCTGCGCGGCCAGTTCGGCCAGCGCGGTGGATAAAGTCTTCCGGTGCCTGCGGCAAGTCGAAGTTCACAACGTGTTCGATGTGATCTACGTGAATGCCGCGCGCGGCCACGTCGGTTGCGACGAGTACGCGATAGTAACCATCTTTGAAGCCTTCCAAGGCCTGTCGTCGCTGGCTCTGTGTGCGGTCGCCATGAATGGCTGCCGTCTTTACGCCAGTCTTTGCCAATTTCTTGGCCAGACGATCAGTGGAATGCTTGGTGCGGGCGAAAACCAGGAACGATCCCGTCTTCTCCGCCAGAAGATGCCGCAACAAACCAAGCTTGCGATGACCTTCGACTTCATACAAATGAAGATCGATGTCAGCACCAGGCTTTGTTGTCGTGCCAATCTCTACACGTACCGGGTTCGGTACATGCTTAGCGATCAGCGGGATGATCGAACGTTCGATCGTCGCTGAGAAGAAGAGGGTCTGACGCTGTATCGGGATCTGTTGCAGGATCTGCTCAATCGTGGGCAAAAAGCCCATGTCAAGCATACGATCCGCTTCATCGAGAACGACAAACTTCACCGAACCAAGTTTGACGAGTCTGCGTCCGATGAAGTCGAACAGACGACCCGGAGTGGCAACTATTACTTGGCTGCCGCGCTGGATTTCGAAGAGCTGCTTGCTTTCGTTTAGGCCACCTACAACCACCGTCGCGCGCAATCCAGTGTCCTTGGCCATCTTGGTGAAGGCTTCCTGGATCTGGATCGCGAGTTCGCGAGTCGGGGTCATGATGACAGCCTGAACTCCCTTAACGGGGTTCTGCGAGAGCGATTGCATGATCGGGAGCAAGAACGCAAGCGTCTTGCCAGTTCCGGTCTGGGCAGTAGCAACTATGTTTGACCCGGCAAGCGCTGGGGGAATTGCCCCGGCTTGCACTGGTGTGGGCTGTGTGAGGTTGTTAGCTGCCAAATTGCGCTGCAAAACCTCGGATAAGGAAAAATCAGAAAAATTCATTGTTGTTTAGTAGCGACCCTTGCGGAAGCCACCGCCACCGCCACCAGGACGACCACCGCCACCGCCGCCGGGACGACCGCCACCAGGACGACCACCGCCGCCGCCGCCGCCACGAGGACCATCGGTCTTCGGACGTGCTTCGTTCACACTGAGGTTGCGGCCATCAAGCTCGCGGCCATCAAGTGAAGAAATTGCATTCTCTGCTTCATTGCGATTCGTCATTTCGACGAATGCAAATCCACGAGGCTGGCCGGTCATGCGATCGGTAACAACGTTCACGCGCTCTACTGCGCCGTATTCTTGGAAGATAGCCAGTAGCTGATCTTCAGTGGTATGGAAACTAAGGTTTCCGACATATAGGTTGGTCATGGGAGACTCCTGTTGCTTTCAAGTAAAGGTTCTAATAGCAGCCAGGAACAAAGGAGTGAATAACAACTAAATCAAAGCCGCGGTTAGCCGAATTTCATAATAGCACGCCCCAACGTCACTCCGCTTGCGATACGTTGATAGAGATGCTTGAAGGATCGCTCCAACGCCAACTTGAACAACTCATCAGCCAACAGGCCAACGCAAATGATATCGCCGCCCTGGCCGGTCAATGTCAGATGAGCGCAGGCCTTGATCCGGTCGAATGGAAAGACGCCCTCGGTACCCTCGCTCGCCTTGCCAGCGACCCCTTCCCCTGGCTTACCGCAGGTGAATCCGCACTTCTTCGCTTCGGTTCCGG
>JBKJUN010000307.1:0-2483 GCA_046590555.1 Bryobacter sp.
GGAAGAAACTTCAAAAGGTTTTGCGCGACCCGGCTCTGCGCGCTCGCAGGAATGAGGTTGCCAGGATAACTATCCCGAACAAATCCAGCCCCAGTCGTGCGCGTCGAGAACGGATTGTAGATTGTAACTGCGTCCCCCTGACGATTGCGCGTTTGGCTAAAGTCACCGCGCCGTTGAAGCTCTGTCGGCACTGTCAAGATACCCGGTGCCCCTGCGATGTCTTCGCGATGCCCGGTGTATTCAGCAAAGAAAAAAGTCTTATCCTTGATGATCCGGCCTCCGCCCGCAGCTCCAAATTGGTTGTAGTGAAAGATCCCGCGCTTCTGCCCTCGGGCATTAGCAAAGTAATTATTCGCTCTCAATCGATCATTGCGGAAGAACTCATAAACCGTGCCGGATCGTCAAGGATAAGACTTTTTTCTTTGCTGAATACACTGGGCATCGCGAAGACATCGCCGGGGCTCCGGGGATTTTGACAGTGCCCACGGAGCTTCAACGGCGCGGGGACTTTAGCCAGACGCGTAATCGTCAGGGGGAGGCAGTCACAATCTACAATCCGTTCTCGACGCGCAGTGCCGGGGCTGGATTTGTTCGGGATAGTTATCCTGGCAACATCATTCCTGCGAGCGCGCAGAGCCGGGTCGCACAAAACCTTTTGAAGTTTCTTCCTGTCGGGAATCGTGCGGGTGAAGGCCCGGCAGTGATAAACAACTATGTTTGGGCCGCCAATCAGGCGATCAATTCCAATCAATGGACTACGAGAATCGATCATCGAATTTCCGACAAGCATTCGATCTTTGGGCGCATTAGCCGCAATACCGGTGACAACGGCAATAACGGGCCTTACGGCAATATCGCCGATAGTGTGCTTGGGCTTACCGTGAATCGTGTGTGGAATGGGGTGATCAATATGACTTCGGTGTTGTCGCCAACTCGCATATTGAACTTACGTGTGGGTGCGACTCGCCGAGTGGAAGGGCGGATTCCGCTGGCTGACGGAAAGGTAAGTCTTGCCGAACTTGGGTTCTCGGCCAATGTCGCGGCGGGCGCGCAAGATCAGGTATTCCCGACAGTCTCTATCGCCAACTATGCGCAGCTTGGGCCTCCGGTCGGCGACCGTATTCGGCGCGGCAACGAAGTCTACACGATGGTAGGCGAGCAGACCGAAATGCATGGGCGACACACGATCGTATACGGCGGCGACGTGCGGTTGTATAACCAGACGCCGTTCCAAGCGGGGGCTTCGGCCGGGAGCTATAGCTTCGGTTTGGGCCAGACGCAGGGGCCGGATCCACTACGTGCGACGCTGACTGCAGGGGATGGACTTGCTTCGCTTTTGACAGGCTTTGGTAGCGGATCGATTCAGCGTGTTCCGGCTTTGGCGATTCGGAACATGTACTATGCCTTTTTCGTGAATGACGATATCAAGTTCAAGCGGTTGACGATCAACGTTGGAGTTCGCTATGAGTATGATCAGCCGCGCACGGAGCGCTATAACCGCTTTGCAAATTTTGATTTCACCGCGCCTTATCCAGTGAATGTTTCGGAGCTTCCTGGGTTGAAGGGTACGCTAAAGTTTGCGGGTCAGAACAATGTTCCGCGTGGACAGTATGAAGGTGCGCCGTTGAACTTTGGGCCTCGCGTGGGGTTAGCTTACCGGATTGGCAGCAAGGCTGTGGTTCGGGCGGGTTACGGGATTTTCTATGCTCCTCGTTTTGGGACGACGAGTGGAGCCGGGTTTGGAACTCCGGGCTCGGATGTGACCACGCCGTGGGTATCAAGCATCGATGGGGTGACGCCGCTAAACACTTTGGATAACCCGTATCCTAATGGGATTTTCATACCGCCCGCTACTCTTGCAGACCGGCTTCAAACCGGGCTTGGAGTTGTGATTATGGATAGGGGCAACAAGTCGAATAACTATAACCAGCAGTGGAATTTTACGCTTCAGAATCAGATCTGGGGAGGCTTGCTGGTTGAGGCGAGTTACGCGGGCAATCGCGGGGTGAGGATTCCAATCGGTTTGGACTTTAATCAGGTGAATCCGATCTACCAGTCGCTTGGGGCAGGGTTGAGCACTCAAGTTCCTAATCCATTTTTCGGGCTTACGAATACAGGAGTGCTGGCGCAGCGGACGGTTGCGCGGAGCCAATTGCTTCGGCCCTATCCGCAGTACGGGAGTGTATCCACGAACAATCCAGCGGTTTCGCAGAACATGGGTTCTTCTTCTTATCATGCTTTGCAGATGAGGGTGGAGAAGCGCTTTGCTCGCGGGTATAATTTTCTTGCGACCTACACGAAGTCAAAGCTGATTGATAACGGATCAGGACGAATCTTTGGTGAGAGTGCGTTTGTGCCTCCGGTGCAGAATGTGTATAACCTTGCGGCGGAGCGGGGCCTGTCTGAGGGCGATGTCTCACAACGGCTGGTGCTAAGTCATACGGTTGAGCTGCCGTTTGGTAAAGGGCGGAAGTATTTCGCCT
>JBKJUN010000910.1:0-3352 GCA_046590555.1 Bryobacter sp.
CCGTCTGAGCCGATGGAAGTGTAGGGCTGTCGCATTGCGTAAGTCATGTCGGCTTCGGAGTGGTGGAAGTAGACGCAGGCGACGCTGCCGTCTTCTGCCAGCAGGACATCGAAGAAAACCTCGACGTCGTCTTGCCCATTCTGTGCGCGGATTAGCTCACTCATTCGTTTGCCGGTGAAGGCCTTGAAGCGCTCGCTCTTGAGCGAGACGAGTAACATGCCGTCCCAGCCGCCGCCGGTGGCGGTGTAGTGGTTGTACCAGTTGGGCAGGCCGTTGCGGATCTCCTTTTTGAGGCGTTCGCGATTTGCGGGGATGCGCAGGCGTTCGAGCATCGCTTTGTTGCCGCCGTCGTGAGCCCAGGGCGGGATGATCGCACGCAGATTATTTTGCCCGGCGGTGTAGGGATAGACGTTTGAGCGGATGTCGAGACCAGAGGCGCGAGCCTTGTCGATCATCGAGATCACTTCCTTCATCTGGCCCCAGAACTTCTGGTCGGCCACCTTCAGATGGATGATGTCGACGGGAATCTTTGCGCCGCGCCCGATCTCGATTGCTTCGGCAATCGAACGAAAGACGCCTGCGCCTTCATCGCGAATGTGCGTTGAATAAATGCCGCCGTACTGCTTGGCTACTTTGGCCAATTCGATCAATTGCGGCGTGGTCATCAGGCTGGAGGGCGGCATCAGCAGGGAGGAAGAGAGGCCCATTGCGCCATCCTGCATCGCGCGTGCTACTTCGGCCTTCATCTTCTCCATCTGCGCTGGGGTTGCGTCTTCGAGGGCGCTTCCTTTTACGTAGGTCCAGATTTGCGTCTGGCCGACGTAGGAGCAGATGTTTGTTGCGACCTTCTTTTGTGCGATGAAGTCGAAGTACTCGCCCATGGTGGACCACTCGCGGATGCCTTTGGGGATTGGCCCTGCGGAATTGCCTTCGCCGAGTACCATCGTGGTGACGCCCTGGCGGACCATGCTTTCGCAACGCGGGTCATCGATTATCGTTTCGTCGGAGTGGTTGTGCATGTCGATGAAGCCGGGTGCTACTACGAGGTTGGTTGCGTCTATGGTGCGGGTTCGCGGGGTGCCTTTGAGGTTGCCGATGGAGACGATGCGGCCTTCGCGGATTCCGATGTCTGCCTGACGGCCTGCGGCACCGCTGCCGTCGATGATGAGGCCGCCGGAGATTACGAGGTCGAAGGCGGGCTGCTGGGCGGTGGCGGTGAGGAGGCAGAGGAGTAAGGGGAGAGAGTTTCGAAGGTGCACGGGCTTTAGTCTATCGATTCTTGGGGTGGGGATTGAGAACGCCAGATGGGCTTGCAGTAGCTTTATACGTAGCGGCCGCTGTCACTTGACGAATATGTCGTGCATGACTAAGATGTATTTAGGGTTATCCTTCAGCAATGCCAGCCATTCCGAGTTTTGACGCTGACGGTTTACTGCCATCTGGCGACTACGAAGTCACGTTCGAGGAACTCGGCTCATCGATTCTCGTCGCCGGCGCCAACGATGGAAGAAACTCTTGGGACACCGCTTGCCGTTTGCACTTGATTGCCGATCTCGAAACGCTTACCCGCCAGCTTTAGCAAGTGGGCATTCGCGAGGGCTTCGCGGACGGTTCATTCGCCGTAGACAAGGATCACCCGAATGACATCGACGGCTACTTCGACTGCCCCCTGGACTTGATCAGGACCGGCGAGTTAATGCGACAACTCAATCGCCTCGATGTATTCAAAGTTTGGACTTGGGATCCTGCAACCCGGCGGCCCTGTCGTGGCTACCCGAAGAAGCAGTTACCCATGTGGCATCGATACCGGGTCGAGCTTTATCCGCATATTTCCGGGCTCGGCATCGGCAGTGGCATTCGAGACAAGTTCGGCAACGAATTGGAGTTTCCTTCTGCTTTCCGGCAATCGCGCCGGGATGGAAAACCGAGAGGCATCGTGAAAATCAAGTATGGAGGACAGGCATGATTCGCAATGAAGCGGAATACCAGGAAGCGTCAGCGCGTTTGGCCGAGGAGAGTAAGCGTCTCGTCGAACATCGTGCCCGATTGAAAGAGGCCGGGCTGAAGGACGATGAGATCAAGCGCGTGATCGACCCGCTGGAGTCCTTCCATCTCCAGTTTCAAGAAGAAGTCGAAAGCTACGAACGGCTCAAGCGGGGAGAGTTTGACGATTTGGAAAATCTGCGTGGGCTTGGGCATTTGCTCATCTCGGTGCGGATCGCGCAGGGTGTTTCACAGCGGGAGTTGGCGAAGAGGCTTGGTGTTCATGAGTCTCAGGTGTCACGTGATGAACGCAATGAGTACTACGGCATTACGCTCGAGCGCGCCAACAGGGTTCTGGATGCGCTGAATGTGAAGCTGCATACCAAGGTGGAAGTGGGACCGCCTATCCAGGATCTTGCTATAGCCTAAGTCAACTGGATGGACGGTTAGAAGAATTTTGGCCAGGGGGAGAGGATTCGAAGCTCCGGCCTCCCTGCCGAACTAGGATTCGGCGGGCGAGAAGCCGAGGTCGGTGAAGACATCCCCGCTGCCCTTGATGATGGGCTGATTCGCCACGGCTGTGATTATACACAATTGGATATATTGTCAATTGAGAGCAGGCCTCGGCCCCCTCTCGTATAATCGAAGAAGGAGCAAGGCCATGCACAGCGAATACATCGAACAACGCAACGGCGGCTACTACGTGGCCGGGACGCGAATTTCGCTGGACTCCGTCGTCTACTCATTTAACGGCGGCCAGTCGCCGGAAGCCATTCAGGAAGACTTCCCTTCGCTCAAGCGCGGCCAGATCTACGGAGCGATTGCCTTCTATCTGGATCATCAAGCGATGATCGACAAGTATCTTGAGGAGACCAAGCGAGAATTCGAAGCCAGTGCGATTCCACTTGAACAGGCCAATCCGCTATTGTGGGCCAAAATCCAACGTGCGAAAGCTGAGGCTGCTCAGGCTGAGCTTAGCTCTTGAGCATTCGCTTTCAGGCAGACAACGATCTCAAGTTCGGAATCGTAAAAGCTGCGCGGCAGCGAGAGCCGTCGATTGACTTCGTTTCAGCCCAAGAGGCTGCTCTTGATGGGGTCAGTGATCCAGAAGTGCATGACCGCTCAGCGCTCGAAGGCCGTGTGTTGGTCTCGCATGACCGCCACACGATGATTGATCATTTTCGCGCACACTTGAGCGCAGGTAAGTCCAGTCCGGGGCTTCTAATTGTGCTGCAAGATGCACCTATTGGAGAAGTGATAGAAGCTCGACTTTACATCTGGGCACTTTCCGATCCAATGGAGCTTCGCGATCAGGTGTATCACTTGCCGTCTATTTCCCGTCACTCGTTTACGCGCTGAAACATTCTGC
>JBKJUN010000015.1:0-1616 GCA_046590555.1 Bryobacter sp.
CGCAGGGCGGGCAGCGATGCCAGGAAGGCCATACTTCCCACTTTCCCAGGCTTACGTATTTTGTTGGTCGAAGACAACCTCATCAATCAGAAGGTTGGCACTCGCCTCCTCGAAAAACTCGCTTGCCGGGTGGACCTTGCGGCCAATGGCTTTGAAGCAGTTCAAATGGCAGGTCAACTGCCCTACGATCTGATCTTCATGGATTGCCAAATGCCCGAAATGGATGGCTTCCAGGCCACTCGACAGATCCGTAGTCTGGGTGGCTCACTCAAACGTGTCGGCATCGTTGCCCTCACCGCAGCAGCCACACCAGAAGATCGCGATAAATGCCTCTCCTCTGGCATGAATCACTACCTCAGCAAACCCGTGAGCGTAGAATCGCTGGCAGCTTCGATCGAACGTTGGGCCAACCTGCCAAAACCAGAACCCGTCATCCCTGAACTTGTGTCATGATCCTAGACACAAATCATGTTGACCCGCCGATCCGTCCTGCTCTCTGCTCTTGTTGCTTCGGCTCAAGATAAAAAACCGAAATTCATTCTCGACACCAAAAACTTCCCCACCTTCGGCAAGATCCATCGCTACGATCCCGCCTTTGACGATCTCATCCCAAAAGCCGCAAAGCTCGAAGTTATCGCCTCAGGCTTTGACTGGACCGAGGGCCCGCTCTGGATTAAAGATGGCGGCTATCTGCTCTTCAGCGATATCCCCAGAAACTCCGTCATGAAGTGGGAAGAAGGCAAAGGCACCAGCGTTTTCCTCAAGCCTTCCGGCTACACCGGCAATACCGATTACGGCAAAGAACCAGGCTGTAATGGCCTGACGCTAGATTCCCAAGGACAACTCGTAAGCTGCGAACACGGCGACCGCCGCATCAGCGTACTTACGAAGTCAGGCGGCAAACGCACGCTGGTCGACAACTACCAGGGCAAACGGCTCAACAGTCCCAACGACTGCTGCTTCAAGTCAAACGGTGATCTCTACTTCACCGATCCGCCCTACGGCCTGCCCGGCAACTTCGCAGACCCTCGTCGCGAACTCGATTATTGCGGCGTCTACCGGCTGGCCAAAGACGGCACACTAACGCTACTCAGCAAAGAGCTCTCTCGCCCCAACGGTATTGCTTTCTCCCACGACGAGAAGACGCTCTACGTTGCCAACTCAGACCCCGCAAGGGCGATCTGGATGGCCTTCCCACTCAAGGAAGACGGAACCCTCGGCACCGGCAAAGTCTTCTACGATATCGCAGCCAATGCAGGCAAGCTGCCCGGCAATCCAGACGGCATGAAGGTCGATCTTAAGGGCAACCTCTTTGCCTCGGGCCCCGGCGGCATCTACGTCTTTAGCGCAGCAGGCACCCTGCTTGGCCGTATCGAGACCGGTGAGAAAAGTGCAAACTGCGCCTGGGGCAACAATGGCAGCACGCTCTACATTTGTGCTGACATGTATATGTGTCGTATTCAAACCTCTACGCGCGGTCGATTGCTCTAGTCTGCCTCTTAACTGGCACGGCAGCCGCCCAGGACTTCGCAACCCGCTTTGCTGAAATTCGAGACCAGGCAACGCCCACACAACTCTACGCGTTTCTCCAAACCCTCCCCAAAGGCGGCGACCTC
>JBKJUN010000004.1:0-1727 GCA_046590555.1 Bryobacter sp.
CCCCTGGAGGTTCGGCCACCCTCTGCTGCCAGCACTCGATCAATCCCGTGGCGCTTTAGAACCGATTGAACTGCAGCTTTCCCTAATCCATAGACTTGCCCGCCTCCATCTGTCAGGAGTTTTTCAGCATCCAACGGCAATCCATCCGTTTTCGCATGTTGCGTCACGACCAAAGCAACCGATAGTTCTCCCTTGCCACGAAATCGATGTTCGCTCAGAAATGCATCGAGTTCAGCCTAATGAGGTCTCGCCATACCTAGGCAGCGGCCCTGCGCCGCTTCAGGATTGGCCGCACCAAAGCTTCAAGCAAATGAGCGGAGAGAAAGCGAACTACAGATACTGCCAATCCATCACCCACCAAGTGATAAGCCTCGTTATAGTTCTTGGGCAACTGATATTCATCCGGTAAGCCCATCAATCGTGCTGCCTCACGAGGAGAAAGCAGCCGCGAACGAACTTCTTTTCCTTCCACCACAAGAATCGACTGTCTGCTGGAGCCTCCAACCGGAGTCCGCAAACAGCCAGCTATATCGTCAAATCGAACCTCCGCCCTTTGCGTACGAACTCCCAATTCATTTACGCGAGTGCGCTTATACAACCCGCCCACGACACGGCGACCCAACTTCTTGGCGACTTCAACCTTTTTACGGTTCAAGTCGCTCATCATGGCCACTAGCCTTCGCGTCTCTGCTGCGGTATGCCAAGCGACTCCTTCGGCTTCAGGCTCAATCAGATCCAGGAACCGTGACTCTCTTCGAGGAGGTGACGGCAAGCCCCACCAAACCCATGATTCACGCGCCTCCTCAGGCATCTTCGCCTCTGCTGCAATGAGATTGGTTGGATGCCACTCTGGATTCGGTATCCTGGTCGACAAATTAATCGCAATCTCGGCATCCTTTGCAACGGCAACAATGAACAGTCTGGGTCTGGATTGCGGAACGAAGTGCACTGCATCCATTACAAGAGCGCCAAACCGATAGCCAGCACTTGCAAGGGCCAACCCAATTGCCGCAAAGTCTTTCCCGTCATGAGAAGTGATTGCTCCACAAACATTTTCAAGCACAATCACTTTGGGTCCCCGGCCTTCTAGCTTCAATTCCTCCATCAGCCGCCAGAACTGCCAAAACGTACCAGACCGCTCCCCAGCTAAGCCCCGATAGTCGCCAGCAAGCGAAAGATCCTGGCAAGGAAAAGATCCCCAGGCAAGATCCGCGCGGCCAGGCAGATCATTGCCGGTCAAGGTGCCAATGTCTTGAATCCGTAAATCCGCATCACCCCAATTAGCCTTATAGCTTGCCCCCTTCTTCTCATCGAAGTCATTCGCAAAAATGCAGGACCACAAATCGCCAAGGCCAGCCCGCGCCATTCCTCCTCCCGCAAAAAACTCGTAGAAATTAGCCACCATCAGGTCAATCTTACCTGATAGTGGCTCGACCATCGGTGAGAGCTGTCCAATCCCTACAACGTCTTCGCTGCCGATTGAGCATCCTGGCCCTTCAAACAATTCAAGCTGCATCACAGACTTCACATCGGCAAGAATCGAAAGGTTTGCTAACTTGCAAATCAACAGATCGCTTCAAGCTGAAGCCTGAGGAGGTATCCGATTAGTCACTCCCCGTGAAAGAGTGAAAGCCACACCTCTGATTAGCTTTAAGGAGCACCTCAAACAGAAAACCACTTGAAAACTCGAAAGCTAAATAGTTTATCGAATTGACCTCACTAAACAA
>JBKJUN010000310.1:0-8950 GCA_046590555.1 Bryobacter sp.
CTCGGTTTTCGGAGACGATGTTTTTTGAGTCCACCGGCGGGCCTTCGGCTGTGGAATCAGAGATGCGCGATGTGTATGTGGAGGCGCTGACGCAGCCCGACCCACCACTAATTCAGAGCTCACGCCTGGAAGACTATTCGCCTGAATTCTGGGCCGCTACCGCAGGCAAAGGGTCGGCTGTTTTGAACATGCTGCGTGGGATCCTCGGTAAGGACAAGTTTGAGGGCATGATCAAGGGCTTCGCCAAGACCTACGCCTACAAGCAAGTCTCGACCAATGACATTCGAAAGGTTGCAGAACAGGCTTATGGGAGCGATCTCGGCTACTTCTTCATCCAGTGGATTGAATCGTCGGGTGCTCCCGAATTCCGCCTGACCTACACCGTGTTTCGCACTGCTAAGGGCTTCCGCATTCTGGGTAAGGTGTCGCAGGATCTTGATACTTTCCGAATGCCGGTCAAGCTGAAGATCGAGACCGAGGGTAATCCGGAAGAGAAGGTAGTTGAGGTGGTTGGCACCTCATCTGAATTCAGTGTTGAGACCTTTGGTAAGCCAGTGATTGTGAAGCTCGACCCGGACATGCAGGTCTTGCGTTATGACGACAAGATCCGCGTGTCAGTGGCAATTCGCAAGGGTGAGCAGTTTGCTGAAGTGAGTGACTTCCAGGAGGCGCTCAAGGAGTATCAGAAGGCGCTTGAAGTGAATCGCAATTCGTCGCTCGGGCATTACCGGGTGGCCGAGATCTTCTTTCTGCAGAACAACTATCAGGCAGCGGCCAATGAGTTTCGTGAAGTGCTGAACGGGGATCTTGAGCCGAAGTGGACGGAAGTTTGGACACACATCAATCTGGGCAAAATCTTCGACATCACCGGGCAGCGCGAGCGCGCGGTGAGCGAATATAACCAGGCGATCCGCACCAAAGACAATACACAGGGCGCTATGGAAGAAGCCGCCAAGCACGTTCGCGAACCTTATAAGCGCCAGAACACCGACCGTTAGTCGAGACGCTTGCGGAAGCGCAGTGCGCTGATGGCGAGGATACTGGTGCCGAGAACAGCAAGAGCCAGTATCTGCGGCCAGAGGATTTCGATACCGATGCCTTTGAGGAAGATTCCCCGAACCACTTCCATGTAGTAGCGCATCGGGTTGAGGTAGGTGAGCCACTGCACGATCTCAGGCATGTTGCGGATGGGGAAGCTGAAGCCGCTCAACATGAACATGGGCTGGAAGAGGAAAAGCGTCGTCATCATCGCCTGCTGTTGCGTGTTTGAGACGGTGGAGATGAATAGCCCGAGCCCGAGTGTGCACTCAATAAAGAAGAGACTGGAGAAGACCAGCAGTGCGGGGCTGCCATTGAGTGGGACCCGGAATACGAGCATTGCAACCATGGTGATGAAGAGCAGTTGCACCATGCCGATGGCAGCAAAGGGGAGGGTCTTGCCGATGATCAACTCGATGGGACGGATCGGAGTAACCATGAGCTGTTCCATAGTGCCGATCTCTTTTTCCCGCACGATTGCCATTGATGTCAGCGAGAGTGTAACGAGCATGATGATGTTGACTAGGACGCCGGGGACGAAGTAATTGCGGCTGCGTAGCTCCGGGTTGAACCAGACTCTTGGCTCGACTGTAAGCGTGGGGAGCGGTGCGAAGAGGGGGCGGTCTACGGCGCGGCCGACCAGCTTTTGACGCTGTAGCTTTTCCAGCTTTTTGGTGCTGAATAAGCGGATGACCTGCGTGCACTGAGTGGAGACTATGCTGGCGGTGTTGGAGTTGGTTCCGTCGACGAGTACTTGCACAGAGGCCTCGCGGCCTCGGGCGAGATCAGCGGCAAAGCCGGGCAGGATGCGGACGACACCTTCTACTTCGCTGCGGTCGAGCGTGAGTTGGGTGTCTTGCTCCGATTCGAGGTAGCGAACGATGGTGAAGCGGCCGGAGCCGGTGAATTGCTCGAGGAGTTCGCGGGATTCGATGGTTCGGTCTTGATCCATCCAGGCGAGCTTGGCGTGCTCTACGTCGAGATTTACCGCGTAGCCGAAGACGAGCAACTGGAGCAGCGGCGGCACGATGAGCGTGGCGCGCATCTTTGGCTCACGCAGGGTCTGCTTGAGCTCTTTGATGATCATTTCCCTAATGCGTTCCCACATAAGCTTTAGGCCACCTTCGCCCGCATTTTGCGGACGGCGATGAAGAAAATTATCGACCCGTACAGCAGCAGCGCCAGTAGCTCTGACCAGAGGATTTGTATTCCGACACCTTTGAGAAAGATGCCTTTGAGGATCGTGACGAAGTACCGTGCAGGGACGATGCGCGAGACAAGCTGGATCACTGGCGGCATGTTGTCGATCGAGTAGATGAATCCGCTCAAGAGGAAGGCCGGCAGGAAGCTTGAGATCATGCTGAGCTGATAGGCGATGACCTGGTTGCGAGTGATCGTCGATAGCAGGATTCCCCAACAGAGTGCGCCGAAACAGAAGAGGGCAGAGCTGGCGATGAGTAATACGGCGCTGCCTCGCAGCGGGACTTCGAACAAGAATACGCCAGTGACGATGCAGACCACCATATCCACCATGCCGATGGCGAAGTAGGCGGCGAGTTTGCCGAGCAGGAATTCAACGGGGCGAAGAGGTGTCGAGAGGAGTTGCTCCATGCTGCCGTTTTCCCATTCGCGGGCTACGCAGAGGCTGGTTAGAACGGCGGCGATGATCATCAGAATGACGGCAATCAGGCCGGGGACGATGTAGTTGCGGCTCTTGAGATCACTGTTGAAGACGACGCGGATGCGGGCGTCGATTGCGTTTACTTTAGGTGCGCCGAGACGCTCTCGCGCAATGGCGCGGACTTCGATGCCGTAGAGCGTAACGAGGCTTTGGGCGTAGCCGAGGGCAATACTGGCAGTGTTGGAATCGCTGCCATCAAGCACTAGCTGGACTTTGGCTTCGCGGCCTCCCTTAAGGTCTGCGCCGAAGCCGGGTTGGATTACGACTCCTATGATCGCCTTGCCATGGTCGATGGCTGCATTGAGTTCGTCTGGGGTGTTGGCTGTGGCGACGATGTCGAAGTATCGGCTGCCTTTGAATTGCTGGATGAGATCGCGACTGGCTGTACTGCGATCCAGATCGTAGACAGCTGTTGGAACGTGATCCACATCGAGGCTGAGGGCGTAGCCGAAGAGCAAGAGCAGCAGGAGGGGAATCGCAAGCGCCATATAGAGGCTAAGCGGATCACGCACGATATGCAGGAACTCTTTTCGAGTGACGGCCCACCAGCGGCGGAACTTCATACGCTAGCCGCCTCTTCACGCTCGATGCTTTCGATAAAGACCTCTTCCATACTGTTTTTGCTCATGGCGTGTTTGAGCTCAGCGGGGCTGCCGAGGGAGATCATTTTGCCCTTGTACATGAGGGCGAGACGGTGGCAATATTCAGCCTCATCCATATAGTGGGTGGTAACGAAGACTGTCTGTCCGGCCTCTGAGAGTTGATAGATGAGATCCCAGAAGCTGCGGCGGGCGATCGGGTCGACGCCGCTGGTGGGCTCGTCGAGGAATACGATAGGTGGCTCGTGGAGGATGGCGCAGCCAAGGGCTAGGCGTTGTTTGAGGCCACCGGGTAGGGTGCGGGTCATTGAGTTTTCGCGGCCAACGAGGCCCGACATCTCGAGGGCGTATTGCTTGCGGATTGGCCGCTTATCTTTGGCGACGCCGTAGATGCCGCTAAAGAAGTCGATGTTCTCGGCGACGGTGAGGTCATCGTAGAGAGAGAAACGCTGAGACATGTAGCCGATATTGGCGCGGACGAGTTCGGGGTCGCTGGCGACGTTGTAGCCCGCCACAGTGGCCTTACCGCTGGTGGGGGCTAATAGCCCACAGAGTATGCGGATGGTTGTGGATTTGCCGGCGCCGTTAGGGCCAAGGAAGCCGAAGATCTCACCCTTGCCGACGTCGAGTGTAACGTTGTCAACCGCAACGAAGGTGCCGAAGCGCTTGGTGAGGTTTTCGATTGCAACGCTGATTTCAATCATGCAGCAGCTCGTTGAATCTCTGAGATCAAGATGTCTTCAAGAGTGGGTGTAATGCGCTCGGCATCGATATCAAGGTCGGCGATGATGTCGAGGAGCTTGGCATCTGGCTTGAGGAAGAGGTGGAGGGCAGCGCCGCTCATCTCGACACTGCTGACGCCAAGGCGCGACTCGAGTGTGTGTTTGATCTCTCGCAGGTTGGCGGCGCGGATGGCGTAGCACTTCTCTGGGAGATTTGCTTTGAGCTCGGCGGGAGTGCCGCAGAGGACGATGCGGCCACGATCCATGAGGGCGACCCGGTGGCAGCGTTCAGCTTCATCGAGATAAGCCGTGGAGACCAATACAGTCATCCCATCGCTGACGAGCTCTTCGAGAATCAACCAGAAGTCGCGGCGCGAGACGGGGTCGACACCATTGGTGGGCTCGTCGAGGAAGAGGATTTGTGGCTTGTGCAGCAAGGTGCACATGAGGGAAAGTTTTTGCTTCATGCCGCCGGAGAGCTTGGCGGCGGGGCGGTCACGGAAGGGCTCCATGCGGGTCATCTTCAGAAGGCGCGTCTTCAGGTCCGCTCGCACCTGACCGGTGATCCCAAAGAGATCGGCGTAGAAATCCATGTTTTCTTCTACGCTCAGGTCGCCGTATAGGCCGAATTTCTGAGCCATGTAGCCGATGGCGTCTTTGACCTGATCGAGGTGTTTGGCAACCTCGAAGCCCGCTACTACTGCGTCGCCCTTGTCGGGGTCTACCAAGCCGCATAGCATACGCAGCGTAGTGGTTTTGCCGGCGCCGTCGGGGCCGACCAAGCCAAAAACTTCGCCTGACTTCACTTCGAAGCTGAGATCACGCACGGCCTCGATTGCGCCGAAGCGTCGCGCGAGCGAGCGGGCCTGTACTGCGATACTCATTTAGTTCAACCGGATCTCGGCGTCGACGGGCATGTTGAGTTTGAGCTCACGTTTCGAGTTGTCGATCTCCACCTTGATGCGGTAAACAAGCTTTACGCGCTCTTCGCTGGTTTGGATCTGTTTGGGTGTGAACTCGGCTTCGCTGGCGATAAAGCTGATCTTGCCGTTGTAAGTCTTGTCGGGGTAAGAATCAGAGCGAACCGTGACGGGCATGCCGAGCTGGATGCGGCCGAGTTTGTTCTGCGGTACATAGCCTCGCAGCCAGGGTTTGTCAATTTCTCCTAGCGTAAGGACAGGTGTGCCTGCTGCGAGAACCTCGCCTGGGTCTGCACTCTTGACGAGCACTACGCCATCGACAGGCGACACGACACGAGTATCGTCAAGCTGAGAATCGATGACGCTGACTCCGGCCTTGCTGCGGGCGACATCGGCACGACGGGCATGGAGATCTTCTTCTTTGCGGTGGATGTCGAGGCGCTGGGCTTCTGTAAGTTTGATCGCGGCTTCGGCTCGGGCGACGTTGGCACGGGCGGATTCGATGTCGGTCTTGCGGGGGCCCTCGATGATCATTGCGAGGCGTTGCTCGGCGTTTTGAACTTGGGCTGTAGTTGAATCGAAGCGGGCTTTAAACTGATCAAATTGGGACTGGCTGATGTCTTCCTGGGCGATGAGTTTTTGGGCTCGGTCGTATTCGCGGTGAGCCTGATCGTGGATTACTTTGAGGTCGTTGACCTGAGCGCGGGCCTGGGCGACTTCTTGGGGCCGAGCACCGTCGAGAAGCTCTTGTAGCTTGGCCTTGGCCTGACGCAGTTCTGCCTGACGCAGGTTGAGTTCACTCTCGAGGGTTGTCTGTTGATACTGAATGGCAGTGCGCAGCTGTTGTAGGTTGGACTGGGCTACATCGATGGTTGAACTGTCGCGAGTGCGCATCCGGTTCATCTGTTCGCGATCGAGACTGGCGAGCAGTTGACCAAGCTTGACGTTTGATCCCTCATCGACGGCCAGTTCCTGAAGTTTGCCGGCTGTCTTGAATGCGATGTCGATCTTACGGAATTCAATATTGCCGCTGAGATGAAGGACGTTGTCGTCTACACCGTGGGCCCGGCTCCAAGCGAAGTAGCCGCCAGCAGCTGCGACAATGAGCAAAATTGGCAGCAGTTTTTTCATCACTGAACCATCCCTTTCACTGCTTGTTCCATCGACCCGGTTGCAGCAGCAACGTCGATCCGGGCGAGGTTAAAAAGGTAGAGCGCGGCGAGGTTGTTGTCGCGAGCGCGGGCGAGGCGGGTCTGGGCGTCGGTAAGCTCAACACTGTTTGATACTCCGGCCTCGGTGCGGCGTTGGGCCTGAGCGAGCTCGTTTTCGGCAAGTTCGAGGCCGAGTTTGGCAGTTTCGATTTGGGCGCGTGCGCTTTTGAGAGTGTTAAGCGAGGTCCGGACCTCTAGCTCGATCTGTTTTTTGAGGTCGTCGGCACGGAGACGTTCCTGGCGGACCAGGATGCCGCTTTCAGAGCGACGGGCTTCGCGGCGGCCCCCATCGAAGATTGGCACCCGGACGCCAACGCCGATGGTTCGAGTGGGGACCAGAGTGGTGCCGTCGCCGATGGTGCCATAATCACCGCTAGCTGCCAGGCTGGGC
The DNA here is from genome assembly GCA_046590555.1 of Bryobacter sp. Taxonomy (GTDB): domain Bacteria; phylum Acidobacteriota; class Terriglobia; order Bryobacterales; family Bryobacteraceae; genus Bryobacter. The sequence continues at coordinate 6,563 of JBKJUN010000310.1, forward strand.
AGCCGCTCGGAACTGATGCTCTTGAGGCTGAGCTGCGCTGAGGACTGGCGCTTCTGTTGGGCTTCGAGATCGGGGCGTTGCGAAAGAGCGGTTTCGAAGGCCTGTTCGGCAGTGGGGATGGGGGCGCTTCCGTCGTTCATGCGGCTGGTGAGCTCGACGGCTTGCCCAAGGTCAATACCGATGACGCGTTTGAGATCGAGCTTGGACTTCTCAAGGTCGTTCTCGGCTAACAGCATTCTTTGCATTTCATTCTGCAGCTGTACTTTGCTACGGGTGACTTCGATGCCAGTGCCAGTGCCGGCGCGTTTTTGGGATTCGGCGAACTGGACGAGCCGCTCGGCTAGGGCGACGTTCGCCTTGGTGGTGTCGAGAGCGGCTTCGGCCTTGAGCACCAGGACGTAGGCGCGGGCCACTTGCTGAATGGCAAGTTCGGTGGCGTTGCGGGTTTCGGCACTGGCGACCTGCTTTTGGAGTTTGGTGGCCTGGTAGCGATAGATCGACGAGAAGTCGAGAATGCTCTGTGTGGCAGTGGCCCGGTAGTCCACTACAGTGAATGGCCCAACGAAGCTGGGGATGGTGAAAGGGAGGCCCTTGGGGAAGCTGAACCCGAAGGCGGCGAGGTTGCGGGTTTGGCTGGAGGCACCGATTGAGCCGTCGAGATTGGGAAGGAATGCGCCGAGAGCCTGACGGCGTCGGGCCTCGGCCTGTTCGACTCCAGTTCGCACGATCTGCAGACGGAGGTTGCCGCTCGGGGCAGTGGCGAGTTCGATGGCTTTCGGCAAGCTGAGCGGGAGCGGCTCGGCTGCTAGCAGAGTTAGGAGGAGAATCGTCATGGAGCTGGCTCCAGACTTGGCGCGCTGAGGCCCGCCTTGGCATAGGTAATCATTTGGCGGAGAACCTCCTTTTTGTCATGAGGGTTGATTAAGCCCTGGCTTAAATGTTTCAGCTTTTCGCCGGCGGCCATGGTGTGGGCGAGCATGCCAATGGTGAAGTGAAGGCGCCAGAAGACTTCGCGTTGGCTGAGGTGCGGGAGTGTGCCGGCCAGAGCGAGGGCGAAGCGGCGGGCGACCTCGCCCATCTCTGTGACGATCAGGCTTTGCATTGCTCCGTGGGGCTCTGTATATAAGCGGCCCATCATCTGGCCTATGGTAAAGCCTTGATTCTGAAGGCTAAGCGCCATGTCGATGGTGGGTTCGTAGAAGGCTTCGAGGATTGCCTCAAGGGTGGTGGCTTCGTTTGTTTCGAGGGTGTGGAGGCGGGCGAGGCGGCTCTCGTTCATCGGACGGATGCGACGGCAGTAGACGCTGCGGATCAGTTCGTCTTTGGAATTGAAGTGGTAGTTGACTGCAGCCAGATTCACTTCAGCGTCACGAGTGATTTGGCGTAGAGAGGTGGCTTCAATGCCGTGGAGAGCGAATAGCCGCTCGGCAGCATCGAGGATGCGATCCTTAGTCTCTCGAACGTTTGCTTCATTCATACGTTTGTTTGATTCTGAAGGATATGATTTACTTCGTCAAGAGTGATATGTGCAAATAGCTCCATGACAGGACGTGAAAGCTTGCCGATAGCGCCGCAGCCCTAGCCTGGCTTTCGCAGTTAAAGCGAAATAACAGCGAAAGTTGACCTAAAATCTTGGCTAAGCCTTTTGAGGTCAACGCGGGAATTTTACCGGGTGTGTAGTGCAGACCTACCCACTATCAAAAGTGTCGATTTTCTGTCATTCTGCTGGCAACGGCAATGTATCTGCGAAGCCACCGACGGAACAAGGAAGGCAAGCAACACCGCTATTTCACAGTGGTGGAAACACGTCGGCTGTCGTCAGGCAAGACCTCACAACGCCGGGTCCTGTACTTGGGAGAAATCAACGACAGCCAGCAGGAAGCATGGCGTAAAACTCTCGAAGTTTTCGACGAGTCCGCGCAACAGTTCTGTTCGATGAGTTTGTTTCCCGAAGATCGCGAAGTCTCCGCGCAAGTGTTAGATAGCGTACAGGTCAAGCTCAGCGAGATGGAACTGCGCAATGCGCGGGCTTTTGGTGATTGTTGGTTGGGCTGTGAGTTGTGGCGTCAGTTGCAACTTGATGAGTTCTGGAGCAAACGGCTGGGTCCGGGCCGCGAAGCGGTTCCCTGGAGCCAGGTACTGCAGTTGCTTGTCGTAAACCGGCTGATCGATCCGGGCAGCGAGTTTCGGCTGCATCGGCACTGGTTCGATCAAACGGCGATGGCAGAGCTGCTTGGAGTGGACTTCGCAGTGGCTTCCAAAGACCGGCTATACCGGTGTCTGGATCACTTACTGGAACACAAGCAGGACCTGTTTGTCTTTCTGCGCGAGCGCTGGCAGGAACTCTTTCAAGCCCGTTTCGAGGTGCTGCTCTACGATCTAACCAGC
>JBKJUN010000154.1:0-2689 GCA_046590555.1 Bryobacter sp.
CTGAATGCGACACAACACACCTCGTGCAGCATAAATGATACTGTTTGTCGAATCAAAGACTATGCTTGAAATAGTTCCATCGAGTCTGCATCGATCAGAAGCCTGAGCATTTCCTGAAAAAGTAACAGGCAAACTGCTTAGGATGCCTTCTTGAGAAATTCGACGGAATCGAAAGCCCGTCGTGTCGAAAACCACCAGGTTTCCCAGCCTGTCCATCGCCATCGACGCAGGGGAGCCTATGGGGCCAAGTTTTGCTGCCGACCCTTCTTCAACTGGCCCCAATCTACCGTTGCCAGCCAAATTCTGAATGATTCCAATGGAATCAACAACTCGAATCCGATTGTTACCCTGATCTGAAATGGCTGTTCCCCACCTGGTCGACACGATGTCCCGGATACCACGGAAACGGGCTTGAGTGGCCGGTCCCCCGTCTCCTTCATCCCCGCTGTCTCCAGTTCCCGCAAATGCACCCACTGTGCCGTTTGAGTCAATCCGCACTGCGCTTCGTCCGTTGATGTGTGCCGCGTATACGGATCCGTTGTCTCCCAAGGCAATCCTTGCTGGCTGCGGTACGCCGGTCGCCAAAGTAGAAACAGTCCCATCCGGGCTCCTTCTCAAGATCCGGTTTTGATTGGTGTCACACACAAACAGATTGCCGGCTTCATCGAGGGCGATCGCTACTGGATTATTGAGCGTTGTTTCGTCCACAGATACTGGCGGCTGAAGATTCGGGTCCAATCCCGCTAGCCTTGTTCTTGATCCATCGGCTTCAAGCCTCCAGATCTGAGGCGGATTTGACTCTGCCACCAGAAGCCTACCCTCTCGATCTACGGCGATGTCAGCAGGGCTTGAATTCGCGATGGCTACTTCGATCCTTCCATCTGAGGCGATCCGTGAAATGTCCCGCTGCAATGGATTCGTAAAGTAGACAATATTGTCCCCCCCAACAGCGACTGAGTTCAAGTTTCCCAGCGAAGCACTTTGTCCGGCGATAACTACCGGGCTGCTGAGAGGATTCATTCTGACTACTTGGCCGGAGGTTAGGCTGATCACTAATCGGTTATTCGCGTCTACTGCGATCCGGTTGGGTGGTCCAGGCAAAGTGCCCGGAGAACCCAAGCCGGCCACTATTGTGAATGTTCCATTCGAATCAACTCGAAATATCCGGCGGCCACGCTGATCTGCCACATATACCCTCCCAAGCGAATCGATAGCAATGCCAGTAAATTGGGTGCCAGATTCCTGTGGGCTTACCGTAAGAACTCTGCCATCAGGAGACTGAATAGCAATCCCTGACCCTGCAAGAGCATAAGTTGTGCCGTTGGTGCCTACCGCAAAAGGCAAGCCTGAGGTAGATCCAACGACACTGCGGATTTGACCTGATTCATCGAGCACAAAAGTTCCGGCTGGGACCGAGTTGAAATAAGTTCGCCCGTCTCGCCCAAAGAAGAGGTTGAGCGGTGAAGGAATCGGTACAGTGTTCGCAGGCAAATTCTCAATCGAGGAATTGCTGCCTAAAATCGGTTTGGATCTGTAGGTTCTCCAAGGTTGCGCGAACAACAGGGTGGAAGACAAAAGTAGTATGGGGAGTGAGCACCAATAAAACGGCATCCTTACAGGCTAACCTACCTAAACGGATCATTCTGGCCAATGCAGGCAACTTCGCGATGATTCTTCGACAAGTGATAGATCTGGATCTGCAGGCCCTTGACACCCGCGATCCACGTCAAAGACATTAAACTTTTCATCACTTTCATTGTCTTTGAAAAATTGGATGAACTTCGAATCCCGACACCACCAGAAGCCGCCGATCAGAGGCTTGGTTTCGTTGGTGTCCTAAATTGGATGCGCAATTCTGACACTCAAGTTTTAATGAACTCTTTTGTGCGACCTTGTGCCTTCTCTCAAGCTTGATAATATTCACGAAATATGATATGTTCACGATATCGTGAACATTGTAAATATCGTGAACAAGGGAGATGCCGCAAATCTCGAGCTTCAACTTGCCGGAGTTCTCAAGAGTCTCTTGTCTCGTGTCGCATGGGAAGTCCATCAACCCAATCCTCGTGGACCTGAGGCTGATTGGGACCTGATTGCCAGCGGACCTCTGCCCGGGGGTGGTTCTGCATCATTTCTTGTTGAATGCAAACGCCACTTCCAGCCTGCTCAATTTTCGAGTCTTGCCAATCGTGCTTGCCCTGGCGGCCATTCCAATCAAAGCCGCCGGGTCTTAGGCTTGCCCCATGTTTCACCAAGAATGGCTGCACTTTGCGAGAGGAGCAATTGGGGCTGGTTTGACCTTGCGGGGAATTGCCTACTGGAAGTCCCTGGGGTCTTGCTGATTGAGCGATCAGGCGCAAAACCGGTACGGATCGATGCTCCCTCCTCTCCTAATTTGAGTAGCAACGAAGCTGCAAGTGTGATTCGCGCCTTACTAGCCCCTGATAATGCTCATCGACGTTGGACGCAACGCGAACTCGTTCAGCATTTCAACGAACTAGATCCGGTGCTTGTAACCCCAAGCTTGGCTCTGGTGAATAAAGTAATTCAACACCTCAGCACGCAGGCCTTTCTGGAAGTTTTGCCCACACGGGGTTTCCGCGTGACTGACTACGAAGGGCTATTGCAATTCTGGCGTCCAAAGTATAAATTCGAGCGTGCATCCCGTCGCCGCTACTTTACTCTTCTG
>JBKJUN010000210.1:0-2558 GCA_046590555.1 Bryobacter sp.
CCTCTGCGTATCGTAGTTCATCACGGCGCTGAAGTTGTTTCAGACCCCGGTCGTAATTGCCGGCCCATTCATGAAACCGCCCATGTTGCCGATGGCCAAAACGCGGTTGCTCAGCACGACCAACTGGTGCTGAAAACCAGGCGTCGAACCATAACCGATGACGGTTCCGATGTTGTTGGCCGCCGCCGTTTCCAGCAAGAAGTCCGTCGAAAGCGTGACGATCCGATCTGAATTTCCCGTCGCGTTGTAGGCAGTCGACCGGTTGGAAATCTGCTGCACGAGGCCCGACGCGTTCAATCCTTCGGCACTCGCGAGAAGTTACCCACCCATTCTCACTTAGAGTTGACCAGCGACACGACTTGCGCGTCCAAAATCCTCCGGCTCACTGCCGCTCGCTATCGCTGCGCCCGATCGTGTTGACATAAGAATGTCTGATAAGGGGGAAGGAGTTACGCGCCTGCGGCGCGGATGCTGGTGCCGCGCTCAGTAGCCTACCACGTGGCAGCGCCTGCTTTCGGTGTGGTCAACTCTCCAGAAACCACTCCGTAAACTGCTGATTTAGAACGGGCGGATCTCACGCTGGCGTTACTAGGGGAACGAGGGCAAAACCGTGTTGCGCGGTCTGCCGGGTGATCATCTGGAGTTTCTGTTGCCGGTATTTTTCTACGTATTGAGCCTCCCCTTTATCAACGTACTCCTCGCCATACTTCAGCATGCGATACACAAGTCTCGCCAGCTTGGCGGCCATCGCGGTGATCGTCTTGGGCGGACCCAGTCTGCTTTGTAGCCGCCGGAACTGCGCACCTAGATAGCTCTTGCTCGTGCGTAGCGTGGTGGCCGCCATACGCAATGCCGTGGCTAGCCGCGACACCACTTTGCGTGTCTTCTTCTTCAGCAACTTGCCTCCGCTAACTTCATTGCGGGGCGCTAACCCGATCCACGATACGAAGTGATACTCCGTCGGCCAATGACTCATGTCTAGTCCCGCCTCAGCGACCAGCGTCTGGACCGTCATCGCCTTGATGCCATCAATCCGGGTCAGATCGACGCCCGCCACCCGCTTCAACTCCCCCGCTATGTCGAAGCCCGGTTGGTTCTTCGATGCCTTCTTTCGCTGCCGCTTGCTGGTCTTCTCCGCCGCCGGTTCCACTGACTTCACTTCCCTCACTTCCGCCGCGGGCAGCTCTTTTAGGAGGACCGCGAGATCCTTATCGCACGCGGCTATCTGCTTTTGCACATGGTCCCAGTCGGCCAGTTGCCGTTCCACGATCGCCAACTGCTCCGGCAACCATGTGCCCTCCAGGCTCTGGGCAATCGTCTCCTTGCTGGCCTTGACCTTCGGATCCCGGAACTCGGCCAACTTCTTTCCATCCCGCTCTCCGCCCACAATCGCCCGGATGATCTTCATACCGGTCAATCCGCTCAGATCGCTCAGCACCGTCGTCAATTGCACATTCATTTCTGTCCAGGCCTTCTGCATGCGTTGCACGCATGCGCCGGCCTGCTGCACGGATTCAGCCCGTTCCCGCCAGCAGCTTCGAACGGCTCGTATTTCCGCAGTTGGCCGGAACGCCCTCTTCAATAATCCATACGTATGTAACTTCAGCAACCATTGACTTTCCTGCACGTCGCTCTTTCGCCCAGGCAGATTCCGTGTCTCGCGCGCATTCACCAGCCACACATCGAAACCGTATTGTTCCAGTACGTCGTAGACCGGAATCCAGTACACTCCGGTAGACTGCATTACCACCGTCTTGACGCCACATTCCTGGAGCCACCTCGCCTGCCGCTGCAGGTCCTGGCGTGAAACAGCCAAAGTTCCGAACGGGCTGCGCATCGCGGTCTGGCCCTACCGCCGCCAGATGCTCTCGACTGCCGATGTCGATCCCCGCTGCGTCCCGGTGTACGACTTCCAAACCGGGATTATCGGACCAGATACGGCGGCCCAGATCCTTTTTTCGCTTCCGCGTCAGCGGCGGAACCCTGTTCGATTCGGTCTTCATCTCGTTCGCCATTTTCTTTCTCCCGCTTCTTATTGCTGGCGAGGCACCGCCCGGTCGCGATTCACTACATACTCTCTCCAACGGGGTCAAACCGCTTCTTTCGAAGCCGCAGCCACCAAGCTCATGATCGACAGAACCGGAGCCAGACTCTATCACGGGCAGGAACGCGCCAATGTTGACTCGGCCATAACTCGCGATGCCTTCGCCGTTCTATTTTTGCCGCAAGCCGGGCCAACACCGCAAGTGGTTTCTGGCCCTCATGACGCGCCCCGCGCGTCGAGGACTCTATCCGAGCACAGGTGGTCAATTTCCCGTGGGCGCCGAAGTCGCGACGAAGCGTTGGCACTCCGTTCTGGTGAATTCGGTGAGCTCCGGTTCCAGAATCTTGCGCGTCGCGGGGCCGCTGAATGTGTCGAGGGGGAAACGGTGCCGGTAGATCGCCTCTCTGACGTCAACGCTGCTGGTGTACTCGCCAATCAGCCTCGACACCTGCGCCCGGCCCAGCCCTGTCGTTTTGATCTTGTCCGCCCAGCCACAACTTCTCGCCACCTTGCA
>JBKJUN010000315.1:0-2026 GCA_046590555.1 Bryobacter sp.
GTCATCGCAACCAAGCTCTCCAAATTCACCGGGCTCTCTCAGTCATTCCTCTTGAAGAATGATTTACGAATCGAGATTCAACGCTTTACCAAAGAGCTTCGCCGGAATGATGGCCTCACTGTTGGGCGGCTCGACTCTCGCCTGTCCGGCACGGCTGGTGGTCTCGGGGCAGCCTCTCCCAAGTTCGACCCAAGCAACGCCGCTATCCTCGGCCCTTACACTCATGCGATGAACCAATATGCCCGAGAGGATCTGCAATACAAGACAGACTCAACCTACTTCGCCCTCGGTGGAGGCATTCTGCAGTGGGACTATTCAAGCGCACAGAACCAGTTTGCAGATACAAGCAACGCGCTCCGGATTGCCTTTGACCGCAACCCCTATATGAAGGTCTTTGTGGCTAACGGCTACTACGATCTGGCGACACCCTTCTTCGCCACAGAGTACACCTTCGCCCACATGGGTCTGGCAGCCAAGCACCATCAGAACATCACTATGAAGGAATATGAAGCTGGCCACATGATGTACATCCACGTGCCCTCATTGCTCAAGTTGAAGGCCGATGTAGCTGCCTTCATCGATTCAAGCGCTCGCTAGAACCAGGCTCACTTCGAGCCCCGTGGGGGCGAGGTTCTTGCAACTGACACGGCCTCCGCAGGCTTCTACACAACTTTTGACGATGGCCAAGCCAAGACCGGCACCGCCGCTTTCGCGATCTCGCGCGTACTCGAGCCGGTAGAAGGGCTCGAAGATTTGATCGACACTCTCGACTGGCACTCCTGGGCCTGCATCCATCACCGTCAGATTCACTTCGCCGCGTTGCCGGCTTGCGCCAACAACGATGGGTCCGGCTTCGCCTGCATAGCGTATGGCATTACGAATCACGTTAGCAACGGCGCGGAAGAGGCACTCTGTTTCGGCATTCACCATCAACATGGGGTCTACGTCGACGTTGACCTCGACACCTGGCCGGCCTTCGGCCTTCACGGCTCGCCAGACTACCTCAGCAACGTTCACCGGGCCTAGAGTGACAGCACCCTGCCGCATCTCGGCCTTGGCAAACTCGAGCAGGCCATCAGTCAAGCCCGACATCACCTTCACGTCGTCGGCAATGTCTTTGATGTAGACTGCTCCGCTCTCATCTACTTTGCGATCCAGGATCCCAAGTGCCAGTTGCATTCGCCCCAGGGGCGAACGAAGTTCATGCGCTACGTCACCAAGGAAGCGCTTTTGGCCGTGGGTAAAAGCTCCTAGACGAGCAGCCATGCGGTTGATGGATGAACCAAGCAAGCCCAACTCGTCGTGCCGCTTTACGCTCAATTGGGTATCAAAGTCACCCTCGGCGATCTTCGCCGTTGCTTCGGTCATCTGAACAATGGAACTCGTCAGGCCCCGAACCAGCGGCAGCCAGCAGAGGAGACTCACCCCTACGGCGACGAAGCCAATCAGAAGCCATGGCCCCAACTGAAAAAAGAAAGGATTGGTAAGTAGATTTGGTGAAGCAATTACTAGAAGGCCTCTTGAAGGACGTCCGCCCTCTCCCAGCGAAGGGACGTAGGTTCGCATCGAGACCCAGTAGTTAAAGTCCCCGCTGGAGGCACTCAGCAAGAATGGGCCTGCTCCCATGGTCGCGAGAACTCTGGCAGGGGGAGGATGGCCGTCCCATGGCCGGCCAGAATCGCGACCGCGTCCAGGCGGAGGGCCTGCCATCATGCGCTCTTTGAGTTCGGCAGGGAGATTCAACTTTGGGCCTGCTACCAGTTCACCTTCGCCACGATACAGGGCGAAGGTGACACCGTGGGCTGTACTGTGATCAGCTAAAATCTGGGTCCATGTCGTGGCATCACTGTCCCGCATCTCAAGGGCGATGCTTCGCGTCTCGGACAGGATTCGCTCCCGCGCGGTAGTCATAAGGAAGCTCTCGAAATCCTGGCCCAATTGCCAGCGGACGAAGGCGAGAAACATCAGACCGAGCAGAGTAACGTTGCCGAGGGCAAGGAGGAGAATCCTGGTAGTCAATCGAAAC
>JBKJUN010000363.1:0-2733 GCA_046590555.1 Bryobacter sp.
AACCGCATGTGGCAGTACCACTTCGGTCGCGGCCTGGTTGCAACCACCAGTGACTTCGGCACACGATCGGGTAAGCCGAGCCATCCCGAGCTACTCGATTGGCTCTCTTCGGAATTCATAGCCAAAGGTTGGTCGATCAAACATATGCACCGCCTGATGATGAATTCCGTCACCTACCAGCAGGAATCCACTACTTCAAAACAGGCTGCCGGCACAGACCCGCTCAATATCTTCCTCTCCCATTACTCGCGACGGCGGATCGGTGCTGAAGAGCTTCGCGATTCCGTCCTGCTGGCCAGTGGAGGCTTGAATCTCAAGCGTGGCGGCCGTCCGGTCGTTCCACCACTTACCGATGAAGAGAAGGCCACGCTCACGCAATCTCCCGACAACGCCTGGGTGCTCACAGCCGATGCTTCAGAGCACTCCCGGCGCAGCCTCTATATGGTGCAGAAACGCACTTTCCGCATGCCGATGCTGGAAGTCTTTGATGCTCCCGAATCGATGCTCACTTGTGCGCGCCGCGATTCCAGCACCACTGCTCCACAATCGCTCTCCCTCTTCAACGGTGCCTTCACCATGGAGCGCGCCCAAGCCCTGGCAACAAGGCTCGAAGCAGATATTCCAACCAGTGATGCAGCGTTCATTCGTGCCGCCTGGAATCAAATCCTGTCCCGCGAACCTGACGCCCGCGAACTCAGCCGCGCGCTCGAGTTTCTTAAATCGCAAACGCAAAATACCGGCGGTCGTCACCAATCGCTGGTCGAATTGATTCGAGCCTTATTCAACCTGAACGAGTTCCTATATGTCGACTAACTCACGCCGGGATTTTCTTGCTACGACAGGTCGAGGCTTTGGAGCCGCGGCCGCCGCTGCGATGCTGGCTGAAGCAAGCACCAGCCCTCTCGCCCCGAAGTCACCTCATGAGCCCGCCCGCGCCAAGGCCGTCATCTATTTGCACATGCACGGCGGCGTCAGTCACGTCGACACATGGGACTACAAACCAGAACTCGAACGCCTCTCCGGCAAGACTCTCCCGGCCAGCTTCGTCAAAGGCCTCAAGACCAGCCGCATCGACTTCACCAAAGCCCTCGCCAGAGGCAGCGCCTGGGCCTTCAAGAAGCGCGGGCAATCCGGCATGGAAATCTCAGACCTCTTCCCGCACATGGCCACTCACGCCGACGAGCTTACCCTCGTCAGATCCTGCCACGGCGACGCCTTTGACCATGCTCCAGCCATGTACCTCCAAACCACCGGCTCGCAATTTCCTGGCCGCCCCTGCCTCGGCGCATGGACTGTTTACGGCCTCGGCTCGGAGAATCAGAATCTCCCCGCCTATGTCGTGATGGCCGATGGCGCCATGAAGTGGGGGCCTCAGGGCTATGGTGCCGGCTTCTTGCCCGCCGTCTATCAAGGCACGCTTTTCCGCAACGGCAACAGCCCGGTCCTCGATCTCGCAAACCCGCAAGGCATCAACAACAAGACCCAGCGCGCCACGCTCGATCTGGTCGGCGACCTCGATCGCCAGCACTTGTCCTCCCGCCCCTACGACTCAGACCTCGAAGCACGCCTCGCCTCCTATGAACTAGCCTTTCGCATGCAGTCGGAAGCCCCTGACGCTGTCGACATCAGCAAAGAATCCGAAGCCACCAAAAAGCTCTATGGCATCGGCGATGGCCTCTCCGACGACTTCGGCAAGAAGTGCCTCCTCGCCAGGCGCCTCGTCGAACGCGGAGTAAGATTCATCCAGCTCTTCTCTGGTACTCATCTCGGTGACGTTTGGGACGGCGCACACATCGAACCGACCGGCTCTCACAACAAGATGGCTGCCAAGACCGACAAGCCCATCTCGGGCCTCCTGCACGATCTGCGCTCCAGAGGTCTGGCGGATTCAACGCTAGTCGTTTGGGGCAGCGAGTTTGGCCGCACACCTCTAGCCGAAGGCCGCAACGGCCGCGACCATCATCCCTATGCCTTCAGCACCTGGTTCTCTGGTGCCGGTCTCAAGGGCGGTCGCACCTATGGCTCGACCGATGAATTTGGCCTCAAGCCAGTGGAGAACCCGCTGATGGTTCACGACGTCAATTCAACGATACTGCGCCTGATGGGCCTCGATCACCTCAAGCTGACTTACTTCTATCAGGGCCGCGACATGCGACTTACTGATGTCCACGGAGAAGCGGAATTCACCAAATTCCTCATCAACGGCTAATTGGGTTGACGCGCATTCATCAGCACTGCGCCCACCGCCTGCAATTGCGCCATTGCCTTGGGTGGCGACACTACCTTGGGCAAGCCATTCTCATCTTGAGCAATCGTTGAATCCGGATCGGCAAAATTCAAGTTTTTGGTTTTGTTCTTCTCGTCCAATACCTTGATGTTCAAAAACACTTCACCCTGTCTCGAACTGACCACCTGCGCCGAACTCAGGCTAGCCACCGGATACTCAAATGGCGGCTGGTTACAAGTACCACCCAAAGATTTATACAAGATCTTCTCCTTTGATATCGATACCACCGAAGCATGCGCGCCGGTCAGCGTGTGGTGATGTCCCATCAGAAATTGAATCGTGTTACCTGCCGCAATTGCCTGCCGTGCCGTGGCTACAAATGGAACCCAATCCTGTGTGCGGTAATAACCTGAAGTCAACAACAGCAGGCCTTCCTTATGATTTGCGTTACTTCGCAATATCATCTGCCCCTTGGCAATCGCATCCTGAAAATCTCCCCTCTCCAG
>JBKJUN010000456.1:0-3746 GCA_046590555.1 Bryobacter sp.
CCCGATACCGCCAGGCATTCGGATACGGCTGCACCGCCGTCCCGCTAAAGTCATCCTCCCCATACCTCGCCACGTCCAACCAATGCCGGCCCCAATGCTCCCCAAATTGCGGCGAAGCAATCAACCGATTCACCAGCCGCCCCTGCCAACCCGGCTTCGTATCCTTCTCAGGCACCACCGGCGGCAAGCCCGTCAAATCAAAATACAACCGCCGCACCAAAGTCCGCCGATCCACAACCGGCCCATCCGCTGGAATTTCAAACGAACCCGATACAGTCCGCAGCGGCTTCCAGGCCCAATGTTCGCCAGCCCACTTTGCCCCGCTCGCCACCCACTTCTCCAGCGTCGCCACTTCTTCTGGCTTCAGCTTGCCCCCGGGAGGCATCACCCCACTACGCACAGCAGCAAGCACCGCTTCTTGCGCCGGCCGCCCGCTCTTGCCCCCCTTGAGAAACCCTTCAGCCGAATCCAGCCGCAACCCGCCCATCGCCGTCGCCCCATGACAAGCCCCGCACTTCGATGCCAGCACACGCCGGGCGTCATCCTCCACGCCAGCCAGCGCACTAAAACAGACCGTGACAAAACAAAGCCATTTCATCAAATAAGCTCTTTGATCAATCTTCCACCAAGATCAGTCAACCGGCGATTGCGGCCACCAAAATAATAAGTCAGCCGCATATCGTTCAGTCCCATCTGGTTCAGAATCGTCGCGTGCACATCATGCATATGATAGACATTCTCAACGGCCTTGTGCCCGATCTCATCAGTCGTCCCGATCATCGACCCGCCCTTCATCCCGCCTCCGGCAAACCACATACTCTGACACCGCGTATTGTGATCCCGCCCCGGCGTCGGTTGCTCGGCTGGCGTATCCGGCGTCCGCCCGAACTCACCCATATAAACCACCAGCGTCTTCTTCAGCATCCCCCGCTGCTTCAAGTCGGCAAGCAAAGCCGCGATGGGCTTGTCCGTCTCCCGGGCATTCTTCTCGTGGTTCTTCTTGATATCCCCATGGGCATCCCAGCTCTGCGATGGAGTAAAGACCTCGACAAACCTTACTCCCGCCTCCACCAGCTTCCGCGCCATCAGACACCGTCGCCCAAACGAAGCCGTTACCGGATCGTTCAACCCATAAGCTTCCTTCACATGCTCCGGCTCTGCCTCAATCGACAAGACCCGCGGTACTTCCAACTGCATCCGGTAAGCCAGCTCATAGGAATCCATCCGGGCCCGCAAGTCTGGATAATCCGACCGCAACTGGGCAAAATTGCCGTTCATCCCCCGCAGCGCCTCACGCTCTGCCTCAACCTCAACATTGGCGGGCGAAGCCAGATCGCGGATCGGCTCATTGGTAGCCCGCAACACAGTCCCCTGAAACTCGGCCGGCAAATACCCGCTCCCCCACTGCTGCGCCCCGCTAAAGGGAATCGACCGGAAATCCGGCATCGCCACAAAGGCCGGCAAATTCTTGTTCCCAGTCCCCAGCCCATAAGTCACCCAGGCCCCCACCGAAGGATTCCCCGGAACGATGAACCCGGTATTCATCTGAAACACCGCCGCCGGATGATTACCGTTATCCGATTGCACACTGCGGCAAACCGCCAACTCGTCCACCATCTTCGCCGTATGAGGTAACAGCTCAGATACCTCGCGCCCACTCTGGCCATACTTCTGGAATTTGAACGGACTCGCCACAAACTTCCTCGGCTTGGCAAACAGATTCGGCTGATCGGTCTTCTTCTCCTTAGACCAGTCCATAATCTTGCCGTCCAGCTCCCCCAGCTTCGGCTTCGGATCAAACGTATCAATCTGGCTCACCCCGCCCAGCATGGCAAGGAAGATACAGGCATCGGCCTTGGCCTCATGATGAGTCCCGGCTTCAAGATGACTCAGTGCCGCAGCCGACAGTCCGAATGTAAAGTGTCTTCGATTCATCTCATTACTCCACAAACAGAAATTCGTTCAGATTGAACAACACAACGCCAAGCGACGACAGACTCAGCTTCTCGCTCATCCGCCGCTCATCGGCCGTCGGGCCGCGTCCCAGCACCAGCCAGAACGCCTCACCCACAGCATCCTTAGCCCCGGCAAGCCTGGCCTCAAATTGCTTCGACTCCGTCCGGGTCAAAGACCCGTTCAGCAGCGTCAAAGCCTGCGGCGCCACAATCGTCGTCAACCTCCGCGCGCAACTCGTACTCAGGTTCGGTGCATCAAAGGTCTCAGCCATCGGCAGTAAAACGCTCCGCCGCTGGATCAAGTAGATGCTCCGCCGCAGTTGCTGATCCTCAGACGAGGGGAACCACTTAAAGAACTCAAAGCCTTGCGCAACATCGTCCGGCACACTAAACCAAACCGGTGGCCCACCCATCTCCGGGTTCAGGCGACCGCTGATTGAAAGGATCGAGTCGCGCAATACTTCAGCATCGAAGCGCTGCCAGTTCATCCTCCAAAGCATCCGGTTCGTCGGATCTTTGGCCGTATAGTCCTTTTGCTCAGCGTTGACACTCGCCTGCCGGTAAGTAGCCGAAGTCAGCATCAGCTTGTGCATCGCCTTCATGCTCCAACCTTTGGCAATGAACTCATTCGTCATCCAGTCCAGCAACTCGGGATGCGAAGGCACATCGCCGTTCTTGCCAAAATCACTCGGCGTCCGCACCAGCCCTTCACCCCAATGCCGCTGCCAGATCCGGTTCACCATTACCCGTGCGGTAAATGGATTCTTATCAGAAGCAACCCAATCCGAAAGCGCCAGCCGCAACCCATTGCTCCCGCCAGCAAATGGAATCTCAGCCGGCTCAGTCCCGGCGACAACCGAGAGGAAGCCTGCCTTCACCTTCTCACCGCGAGCATTGAGATCCCCGCCAGTCAGAACATAGGTATCCGGTATCTCAGGCGCTGCCGGTGGGGCCACATCACGGATGGCATAAGCCAGAGCCTGATGCCGCTTGGCCAACTCCTGCTCCCGCTGCACTCCATCCCGAGTCTCAAAGTAGAGCCGCAGCGGCTCCCGCCACTCCGGCTCTTTGACTAGAGGCAAGTCCTGCTCAAGGAAGAATAGATTGCGAGTATTGAGCTTCGCCAGGAACTTCTTCAGCCCCTCTTCGTCTTTGTTCAGGCTCAAGTAGCGCTTCTTAAGCGCTTCCTTCTGGCGATCGAGTTCAGCTTGTCCTGCCTCAGCCGCATCCTCATGCTCCCGCATCTTCCGGCGCATCTCCTTCGGACGCTCAGCTTCGTCAAAGCCTACCGGCAGATCCGCAATAGCCGTCCCGGCGAAGAAGGCCTGAAGGCGGTAATAATCCTTATGAGAAATCGGATCGTATTTGTGGTCATGACACTGCGCGCAGCCCGTAGTCATCCCCAGAAACACACTCCCTACTGTGCTTGTAATGTCATTGAGAAGGTCCTGCCGCAATAGCTTCTTCGAATTTGCATCGGCTTCCCAGGGCGCGAAACGATAGAAGCCGAGGGCAACCAGATTCTTGCTCTTGCCTTCATCTCCGGCAAGCTGCTCCTGCACAAACACGTTGTACGGCTTGTCCTGATTGTGAGCCCGGATCACATAATCCCGATACCGCCACGCGGTCGGCCGCTCCCCATCAATGGCAAATCCGTCAGACTCGGCATAGCGAACCAGATCGAGCCAATGTCGTCCCCAACGCTCCCCGTATCGAGAGTCTGCAAGCAGCCGGTCTATGGCCTTCTCGTAAGCCAGCGGATCAGAATCTGCTTCAAACGTCCGCATCACT
>JBKJUN010000581.1:0-2311 GCA_046590555.1 Bryobacter sp.
AAGGTCGCCCACGCGTTTTACTGGCAGGACGACTGGAAGGCCACCAGCAAGCTTACCTTCAACATCGGCGTCCGTTACGAATTGTTCTCGCCGATCTCCGAGAAGTTTGGTCGCCAGTCCAACTACGTTCCTGAGACCGCCACACTGGTGATCCCGGCCGGCAAGAATCAGAACGACCCGCTTCCCTCTAACTTTGCGCAGGCATTCCCCAACATCAAAGTCGACCGTGGCAGCGCCAGCAAGTACCTGATCCCCTGGGACAAGACGAACATCGGCCCGCGTATCGGTGTTGCTTACCAGATGTTTACCAAGACCGTGATTCGCGCAGGCTTTGGCCTCTTCTACGGTGGTGAAGAAAATCAGGGCGGCAGCCCGAATCGTGGCCTGGGTGTTCCCTTCAACCAGATCATGGATCTGAACCAAGATAGCGCCTTCCAGCAGGGGCACCCCTTCCTGGGCCGCTTCTCGGATGGCTTCCCGCTCAACACCTTCAACCTGCCTGCGAACATCGGCTTCCGCGGAGTGCAGACGAACTTCCGCAATCCGCTGGTCTCCAAGTGGAACTTCAGCATCCAGCAGGATCTCGGCTGGGGCTCAGCTCTTGAAGTCAGCTACATCGGATCCAGCGGCACCCGTCAGCTCATCAACTGGGATCCTAACACTCCCAGAAATAGCCCGGTTGCCAATGCAGACGTCCATTCACGACGTCTCTATCCCTACCTTCGTGGAGGCCTCTCGCTCACCTCAACCTTCGGAGTGTCTAACTACAATGCGATGACCGCCAAGTTTGAAAAGCGCATGAGCCACGGCATGACAATGGTCTCCTCCTACACTTGGGGCCACACCTTTGCCAACACGGGCACGACACTTTCCGGTTCAAGCGGCGCAGGTCTTTATGACATCAACTGCGGCTTCCGTTGCGAGTACGGCGCCGCGGCCTGGGACATCCGTCACCGCTCCGCTACCAGCTTTAACTACGACCTGCCTTTCGGTCGTGGCAAGGCCCTTGGCGGCAACATCAGCAAGGCTGCCGATATGTTTATCGGCGGATGGCAGACCAATGGCATTCTCACTCTTTCGAGTGGTCAGCCCTTCACCTTCCGTTCGCAGAATTGCGTATCGTCCTTCAACAACTGCCGCCCGGATGCAGTTGCGGGCAAGACCAACATGCAGGCTCCTGCAGGAGGCCGTACGCCGGACCAATGGTTCGACGTAACTTCGCTTCAGAGTCCCGCTGTAGGCACCGGTGGCAACATGGGCCCTCAAACCGCCGTTGGCCCCGGCATTCGAAGCCTCGACCTCTCGGTCTTCAAGAACATCCAGTTGACCGAGCGCATCAAAATGCAGTTCCGCAGTGAGTGGTTGAATATGTCCAATACTCCCCGCTACTCTGTCGGCACCATTGGCAACACGCAAGGATCCGGCAACTTCGGCCGTATCGCTGGCACGTTGCCTGGCACAGCTCGTAACGTTCAGTTCGCGTTGCGTCTGATGTTCTAAACTGCAAGTATGCTTGCCGCGAATATCCTGAGTATCTGGATCCTCGTAGCGCAACTTTCTTCCGACCCGGCCCGGGCTGTTGCCGATTTACAGGCGGCAATCCGGGCCGAGCCGTCTAAAGAAAGCAACTATACCGACCTCGGTAATGTGCTGCTAAGTACCCAGAACTTCACCGAAGCCATCGTCGTGCTGGAGCACGCCCGCTCGCGCTTTCCCGAAAGCGCTCAAGCGGCTCTCTCGCTCGGTGTTGCTTACTACGGCTCCCGGCGTTTTGCTGACGCCGTCGGAGCCTTTCTGGATGCCAACCGCCTCGCCCCCGATGTTGAGCAGCCTGTCATGTTTCTCGGTCGCATCTTCGAGCACGCCGGCCCCCGCGAGGCTGATGTCATCGTTGCATTCCGCACCTATTCGAAGGCAAACCGCACCAGCGCCCTCGGTCATTTCCTGCTTGGCAAAGCTGCCAGTGACGAAGGAGAACTACGCCGATCTCTGGCGCTAAGGCCCAACCCCGAAACCCATTTCGAACTTGGTCTGCTGCTAGAAACACAAAACAAGCTTCCCCAGGCCGCACTGGAGATGGAGAGATCCTGCAACCTTGCCCCCAGGAACCCGATCCCGCATTACCGGCTCTTTCGCCTCTACAGCCGCCTTGGCCAAACCACGAAGGCCGAATCCCACCGCCTTCTCCATGAGAAGCTAACAGCAGCAGAAAAAGCTGAAGCCGACAAACGACAAGCGGCCACCAAACATCTCAAACTCAAAGTGCAACAACCATGAAACGCCGCGATCTTCTCTTTGCTGCGGCCTCGGC
>JBKJUN010000856.1:0-10192 GCA_046590555.1 Bryobacter sp.
ACATCGATAAGCTTTTTGCTCGGGTCTTCAAAGATTAGCTGACTGTCTTAACTTATGGCGTCATGCGATTTAGATCGCGCACGTCGAAAGTGATCCGCTTATCGGAAATCAGTTGCTTGGCTGAAATCGCTTCTTTAGCGAGCGAGCCGTCAACGTTATGCTCGTGAGTCTTCCCGATGATGTGGTAAAGCTCATGTGCCAGCACGCGCCCCATGGCACGCCCCAATAGCTTGTCAGCCTGTTTACGCTCGCCACCCCATAGCGCTCTTGCTACGGCATTTGCGATTCGGTCGCAGGACACTTCAGCAAAGGGGAGAATGCTGCCGTCTGTCGAATGCGTCCAGGCCAACGGGCCACGCTCGTCAATCAGGGGAATGAATCTTTCCATCTTGCAGATGCCCTTGAGCTTTACCAGAACGACGTCCTCGAAAGTCTCATTGGCGGAAGCCTGGCTACGAAGCCGGACGTCCAGATTGCGACCTGTTTCTTTCATGATCGAGTTGAGTTCAGACTTCATCTCGTTCAGCGCAGCGGTGGAAGCTTTGCCGTCAACAGATAGTAAAACCGTGAGGTTGGGGAGGGATTCCGCGGGGAGCGCAGGGATTGTGCACAGACTTAGTGTGATTGTGGCGGTCAACAAAGAACACATTTGGCAAACAGGGCCTCGCTAATAAAGATACGCGCAAAATGTCTCGCGTTCTAGTATTTTTTATCGGCCATAGTTGTTTTTTTTATTAGGGAATTGTTTCAGTATGGTTGACATTGTTTGAAGCAAGGTGTTTGTAGTAGGCCAAGTCCACATTCAGGTAGAGCTTGGTAAGCAGCATAATCTGCCCACCGTGGTGGTAAAAGTGCTCTGTTATGTGCGTGATTACCTCCATGACGGGCAGCGAATAACCCTGTGGACTGACCATTTCGAGTAACCTGTGGGCTGGGACTTTCTCGATCACGTCCACCACTTGATCCATGCGGGCCTTGAGCCGGGCAGACAGTTCTTCTCGTGTAATCCCTGAGAGAGTCTGGAATTCGGAGTCGCGATCACGATGGTCTGGTTGGCCACCGACCCCTGCAACTACCCATTGACCCAAATTTCCCATCAGGTGCAGCACCAGGTTGGCGACCGAGTTGGAATTCTCGTTGCCTCGGGACCAGACCTGGTCTTCCGACAGGAGGTGAATGCAATCGTGGATGCGCGATTCCTGCTGGCGAAGACGGGCTACAGCGGCTGTGATAAAGGCCTCGTGAACAGCATTGACGTCAGGGAGTGTTGGGGAACTCATAGTGATAGGATAGGCGGAAAAGGAGAGCTGGAAAATGAGTTCGCGCCGCATGTTTTTGATGGGTGCCATGGCGGCACCGCTAGTGCAGGGGGCACGGTCGCCCAACGACAAGATCCGGGTGGTGACGCTGGGCGTCAATGGTCGAGGAAAAGACCATATCGCCGGGTTCATGGGGCTCAAGGACGCCGAGATCGTCGGCATCTGCGACCCTGATGGAGACCTGCTGGCCAAGCGGGCGGATGAGTTCCAGAGCAAGTACGGCAAGAAGATCAAGACCTACAAAGACCTGCGCAAGGTCTATGACGACAAGGAAGTCGACGCCGTATCGATTGCCACGCCGAACCATTGGCACTCACTGGCTGCCATCTGGGCTTGCCAGGCGGGCAAAGATGTTTACGTAGAGAAGCCCGGCAGCCACAATATTTTTGAAGGCCGCAAGATGGTAGAGGCCGCCAAGAAGTACAACCGGATCGTGCAGCACGGCGTGCAGTTGCGATCGAGTGAAGCGCTGCAGGAAGCCGTTGCCTTGATGCGCAAGGGCGTAATCGGCAACGTCTACATGTCGCGTGGCCTGGTCTTCCGCTCAAGACCTTCGATTGGTAACAAGCAGCCCGAGCCTGTGCCGGCCAATCTCGATTACGACATCTGGGAAGGCCCGGCGCAGCATGTGCCGTTTAGCCGCCGCCATGTTCATTACAACTGGCACTGGCATTGGGAATGGGGCAATGGAGACGTAGGGAATCAAGGCATCCATGAGACCGACATGTGCATGTGGGGACTCGGCATCGATAGCTTCCCCGAGAAGATTACTTCCCTCGGCGGCAAGTTCACCTTTGACGACGATAAAGAGACGCCAGAGGTACAGACCTCGCTCTATCACTATCCGAAAGAAAAGAAGATGATCCAGTTTGAAGTACGCCACTGGATGACCAATGACGAAGGCGGAGCGAGCGTCGGCAACATCTTCTACGGCACCGATGGCTATCTGGTGGTGAAGGGGTACGACACCTTTGAAACCTACCTCGGACAAAAGAAAGAGAAGGGCCCGGCACGCACGGCTGGCGGCAACCACTATCAGAACTTCATCAAGGCCGTCTACAGCCGCAAGACCAGTGACCAGAACGGGCCGGTAGAGACGGCGCATCTGTCAAGCGGCCTCGCGCACCTGGGCAACATCTCGTATCGCCTCGGGCGTCAGTTGACCTTTGATTCAGCCAAAGAGAAGTTTGTGGGGGACGCAGAAGCCGACAAGATGCTGAAGCGGAATTACCGCAAGCCTTATGTGGTGCCTGACAAGGTCTAAAAGCTATGGGATGCGCGTGGTCTGGTGTGCAACCAGCACCCAGGCCTTTCCTTTTTTGACCCAGAAGTGCATCACCATGAGGTGATCGTTGAAGGCGCCCGAGTCGTTCTTGCCGGTAAAGCGGGTCACAGAATGCATGACGGCGGAGGTGCCGTGGATGGTGACTTTTGATTTCTCGTAAGTCATGGTGTCGTAGCGTTGCTTGCCAGTCTTGAGGCGGGCAATGTATTCATCGCGGGTTTCGATATTGCCTGTGGAGTGGGCGTAGATCAGGTCTGGAGAGAAGATGCGCTCAAGGGCAGCGATGTCCTGTTTGATGACGGCTTCGGTCCAGGCTTTTTCAGCGGCGCGGACGCCTTCTTCGGGGGTAGCGGCCGAAAGGGCCAGGCTGAGGAGAGCAATCGAGAGCAAGAGTTTCACGGACCCTTGATATCGCAGGCGGATAGGGCGAGTCAAGCCTTGATACGCCAAAGCGCCCGATTGCCGGGGAGAATCTCAAGCGTTGTGCTTCCGATTTGGTGCTTCGCCGGAGGCGCGGCTCGCTTGAGCGAAAACTCAATGCTGGTAACGCCGACTATGGTTGGGGCAAAGCGGAAGAGAGTTTCCGCGTTGGGCCCGACAGCCAAAATCGAGTCCTTGGCTTGCTTGAGCGTCCAGCCTGCAACTTCGAGTTGCGCAGTACGAGTGCGGATGCCTGCTTCAGGACACGCAATCTCAATCCTTACAACATCGCGAAGAAGGGTGCGCTCGCGAACCACGCCGAGGCCAAGCTTTGCACAGTAGGCAGTGAGAACATCATGCTGAAGGATGGTGTTCGGGCTGGTTGGGTTCCATCGCCTTACAAAGTCTGGTGCGTATTGCATAGCGAAGAGCCGAAGCCCTTGGACGGCAGAATTGGCGCGAGTCTCCTCAAAGCTGGTCATCTGGAACCAGTCAATAGGCTGGCCGTCGAGTTGACGCGTCACCATGCTGGTGACGCTAGGACGAACATTTTGCCACTTGAGCCGTAAGCGTTCGGAGCCGTCGGATTTCTCGAGCCCCAATGCGAGGCCGGCATCGCCTGGCTTGCGGTCCCCCGTATTTTCCTCGAAAAATTCAAAATAGGTCTGATCGCCGTAAAAGTAGAGGCCTGAGTAGGTGCTGTCGTTGCGCACGGTGGTTCGCTTTTCAAAAGGAGCGAAGCTTTCTTTCAAAAACTGGTTGCCCTCGATGGCGGCGTAAGTTTGGGAATCTACAGTCGCGTAGAAGTGATTCAGCAGAGGAGTGGACGGCCGAGGCTGAGCCCCGAGAATAGAAGCGGCGGCAAGGAAGGAGCGGCGCTTCATAATCGCCTACTGCTTGGGAGGATCAACCTTGATGATGATCTCGCCCTTTTTGGCTTTGCCAAGCTGGCGACGCACTTCGAGTTCCTGGGTTTGGGAATCGCGCTCAAGCGCTCCCACGCGGTAGCGCAACTCATCGCGCTCACGGGCGAGGTTCGCATTTTGGGTTTCAAGAACCTGAAGATCCTGGCGCTGCTTGAGCAAAGCAGGCACGCCATTTGGACCCAGTAGTGCAACGACTACATACACACTTGCCGTCAAGAGCCCAAGGGCGAGACCGGCGCGGCGGATGATCGTGGATTCAAACATTGAGAGAAGACTACTATTGTTTATAAACTGTAAGCAGCAAGAAGGCAAATGAAGTTTGTCATTCTTGCAAATATAGATTATTTTCAGAGCCTGTTTGGGGTGCCTGAAACAGGTTGGCGAGGTTTGAACTCTTACGCAAATGGCGAGGATTCGGAGAGCTGACCGCTATCGGCAAGACTGTGATAGTCTCGGCTAGTTTATGAAGCCAAGCCAAACCAGACACTGGGTGATTGTATTCGCCGTTGTCCTATCCATCATTACCTACATTGACCGCGTTTCGATTTCATTTGCCGGCCCCAAGATGCGGGAGGATCTGGGACTGGATTCGACCCAGTTTGGGTGGGTGTTGGCCAGCTTCGCCTGGGCCTACGCTTTGTTTGAAATCCCGGGTGGGTGGCTGGGCGACAAGATGGGCCCACGAAAGGTTTTGACGCGCATTGTGCTGTGGTGGAGCTTTTTCACCGCAGCCACAGGCTGGGCCATGAGTTATACCTACCTGCTGATTGTGCGAGCTCTATTTGGTGCCGGCGAAGCAGGAGCTTTCCCCAACATTACGAAGGCCTTTTCGACGTGGCTCCCTCCGGCTGAAAAGAGCAGGGCGCAAGGCATCGTCTGGATGAGTGCCCGGTGGGGTGGAGCATTTACCCCGCTGCTCATGGCTGCTCTGTTTCAAATGATCGATTGGCGTACCGCCTTTCAGCTATTTGGATGCCTCGGCGTAGTATGGTCTGCGATCTTTTACTTCTGGTATCGCGATAATCCCAAGGATCACAAGAGCGTCAACGCTGCCGAACTTGAGATCATCGGCGACAGTATCAAGATGGCCGACGACCACGGCAGTGTGCCGTGGGGACGATTTGCCGGATCCAGCAGCATTTGGCTGCTGTGGATTCAATACTTCATGTTGAGCTATGGCTGGTACTTTTACATCACCTGGTTCCCGACTTATTTGAAGGACTCTCTAAACTTCGACCTGAAAGCAGGAGGAGCCGTGCTCAGCGGCATGCCGCTCTTTCTCGGCGGCATCGGCTGCCTGGTGAGCGGATTCATTACGCCGAAGCTCGCAGTAATGCTGGGTGATGCCCGCAAGGCCCGCAAGATTATCGCCGTATTCGGCATGACTATGGCCGGCATCCTGCTGATCGTCGCAATGCAATTAAGAGAACCGCTGGTCATCGTTGGCGTCATCGCAATGGCAAGTTTCTGCAACGACCTCGTGATGCCTCCAGCCTGGAACACTTGCATGGACGTCGGCGGCAAGTTTGCAGGGACGCTATCCGGCAGCATGAACATGATGGGCAATTTCGCTGGTGGTGTGGCTCCGGTGGTAATTGGCTATGTGCTGAAGCAGACGGGCAATGATTTCACGATCACGGTCTACATCTCGGCGACAGCCTACTTTATCGGGGCTCTCTGCTGGCTTGGGATAGACTCCACCCGTCCGCTAGACCACAAGGACTAAGCTTGTGAAGCGCTGGTTGAGGCGGGCAGTCCGGTGGGTCTTGCTGCTTTTGCTGGCGGTGGTGCTTGCCTACGAGGAAATTCAGTGGCGGCTGTCTTTCGTCTTTGCCTGGCTTGGCAAATTACCAGTCCTGCACAGCATTGAAAACTGGGTGCGCCGATTGCCACCCTATGGAGCGCTCGCTCTCTTTCTGGTGCCTTCGGTCTTCCTTTTCCCGCTCAAAATGCTTGCTCTATATTGGATGGCGGGCGGGCAAAAGCTTTTGGGGATTAGCACGATCTTCGCAGCCAAGATCATGGGCACAGCACTGGTTGCGCGGATCTTTCAATTGACACGCGAGGCACTGCTCACGATTGGCTGGTGCAGGTGGGTATTCGATAAGGTCTCGGCCC
This sequence comes from Bryobacter sp., assembly GCA_046590555.1. GTDB lineage: Bacteria > Acidobacteriota > Terriglobia > Bryobacterales > Bryobacteraceae > Bryobacter. The sequence goes on from JBKJUN010000856.1 coordinate 6,069, forward strand.
TCAGGGCGGCGGCTTACGGGGTCTGGAAGAGTTTTCCTGTGGTTCGGTGGTGGAAGTCACGATGGGCCAAGGAGAAGGCGCGGGGTGGCTTTTGGAAGCGTCGCTGGCTGGCCCTGCGCGAGCGATTCAAGCGTCGTGTAAAAAGCCGGTAAAGAGTCAGCGGAGTCGTAACTGATGCCGCCTGCAACTTCGTCGACTGAAGAGACAAGCATGAAACCGAATCAACAGATACTGAGGCGTAGCTGGTTGCTTAGCGCCATAGCTGCAATTGGACAAGCAGGAACCAGGCAAATTGAGACTTTCCAGAAAGAAAATGTTTTGGGGACTTCTCTTGAATTCCAGGTGGATGGGGCGGGATCGTTAGCCTTTGAAGCCTGTCTGGCTGAAGTTGAAAGACTGCGCTCGATTTTGAGTACCTATGACAAGACCAGCGCTATCTCCCAATGGCAACTGCGTGGGGAAACTGGGCCTGTTCCGGTTGAAGTCAGGGAATTGCTCGATCAATATGCACTTTGGGAGAAGCGTAGCGGTGGTGCCATCTCTTGCTCTATGAACGAGAGGCGCGACGTAAACGCCTTGGGCAAAAGCTTCATCGTCGAGCGAGCGATCGAGGCCGCTGTAAAGGCAGCACCGGAGGCAAGAGCGATGCTGTTGAACATCGGAGGCGATATTGCTGTGCGCGGTGGCGGCTGGAAAATTGGAGTGGCTAACCCCCTGCGATGGCACGAGAATGCAGAGCCGCTAGCTGAGTTTGAATTGCGATCAGGAGCAGTAACAAGCAGCGGCGGCTACGAGCGAGGTGCGAGTCACCTCATCGATCCACGAACGGGAAGTACCGCTCAAGGTGCCCTATCGGCCACAGTGAACGCTGCAGATTCTGTTACTGCGAATGCGCTCTCGACGGCGCTGTGTGTACTGGATGAGGAGGCAGGGCGACGATTGGTGCAGAGCACTTCAGGAGCCGCTTGCCTTGTGGTTCGGCTCGACGGAAGCTCCTGGCAACACGGGGGATTCGATTCTAAGTTCAGGCGCGTCGCTGCGGCTGCCTGGCCCAAAAATCAACAAGTCACCATTACGCTGACGCTGAAAGCAATCCAAGGGCATCGCGTCCGGAGACCCTACGTTGCAGTCTGGGCTGAGGATATGAGCGGGAAAGTCGTGCGGAACATCACCGTATGGACGGAGAAGAGGCGCTGGCTACCGGATCTTTTTGAGTGGTGGAAAAAGGCCGGATCCATTGGCGGCGGCTCCAGTGTTACGAGAGCTACACGCCCACCAGGACGACACCAATTGCTTTGGGACGGCCTCGACGATGCGGGGCAGCCTGTGCCTACGGGCAAGTACCGTGTTGTTGTCGAGAGTAATCGCGAACATGGCAGCTATGCAAAAGAAAGCGGCGTCATCGAGTGCGGCGCGACACCGGCGAGAGTGATGCTCAAAGAGAATGGCGAGTTTGAGGCAGTGGAACTGAGCTATGGCGCTGTTGGACAATCGGCATGAGTGTGTTGGGTAAGGAGTTGATGAAGTGGAGCCGGAATTTACACATCTACGTTTCGTTGCTTGGCTTCACCCTGTTTCTCTTCTTTGCTGTGAGTGGCATTCAGCTCACCCATGAATCGTTCGGGCTGGACGAAGCCAAAGCCACTGACCAGACGCTGAGTTTGCCCTTGGAGTTGGTTCAACAGGCTCAAAGGGAGCAGGTACTTGGCCGGCTGCAAACCGGGCTTGGGGTGGAGCGCTTCGAAGTGAGAGAACGGGAAATCGAGATCTCCCTGATGAGCCCTGGGCAGCGGGCGCAAATACGTATCGACAGGGCTACGGGCAAGGGAGAGATTCACCGCGAGCGCAGGGGCTGGGTAGGGGCGATGGCAGACTTACACAAAGGGGCAGCCACTGGTTGGGTATGGCGCGTGCTGATGGACATCACCTGCGTCTGGATCGTGGTGAGTTCGATCACCGGATTTCTGATGGTGCTGGCGCTGCCAAAGCGAAAGGCCTGGGGCCTGATCAGTGTCTCGGCAGGTACGATTTTGGCTGTTGCCGCCTACGTGCTTATTCCGGTGGGATGAGCCGCAGCATTCCGAAGTTGACACTCAGTTCGCGGTCATCGTTGGGAGCGCTCCAAACCGGGCTCACACGTATCTCCAACTCGTAACGAGGCGCATCGGGCAGATTGGCTTCAAGTGCAAAGAGGCCATTGCGATCCAGCGGCCAGGCTTTCAGCGGAAGCCCATTCACAAAGACTTCGACTATTGGCCGTGGACTCGCCAGAAAGATTGCTTCTGGTGCAAAGCCACGCAAACGCAGGCGCTGCTCACCGCCCTTTACGTTTTCAAGCCATGCCGAGGCACGCGCTCCCACCCATCTATATTTGTTTCCATAAACACCTTCCAGATCATGCCAGCCGTGGCCAAGATGCTTTTCATGCGAGGGGAGAGAGAAGTCGATAATGTCGCCGCGATCCCCTGGGTAGAGTTCGCGTTTGTCATGAGAAGGTAGCAGGTTGTAGACGCCTTCGTTAACCGTTGCTTCGTAGGCGCAGGATTCACAACGAAGCGCCTGGTCTGCACCTTTTTGTAAGTTGCCCTCACAATCCGGGCAGCGGAAGAGAGTTTCAAAAGACACAGAAGGGTCAAAAGCAGGGGATTCACCAGCCTTGCGGCAGATTGCCGCAAGTGTGCCACCCATCAGGCGCGCGGCTCGCCATTCCGACTTGTGCGGATCGAGCTGAATCGCAATCTTTCGTACCCATCGCTCAGCCCAACCTCGCCCAGGGACATAGAGTTTGTAGCGTTGCTCGGCAAAGTGTTTCGTGACAAGGTTGTGCCAATCACTCAGGTACATCCGGTGATTTTGATGGATGCCGAAGGACTCTTCCTGATGGGCACCGATTACATCCTTAACCAGGAAACCAAGCAAGCCCCAATCGTATAGCTTGCGCTCCCAGGGCTTCATCGTGTCGTAATAGGGGCATCGATAAATGCGTGCAGTGAGGAGCCGCCGCATGGGTTCTTCGGCAAATAGGAAGATTCCGCCGGGAGCCAGCACACGCTTGACTTCAAGAAAGACGCTCTCGATGTCCATGAATTGCGAGAGCATCTGAAAGGCAACCACCATCTGCAGTGAGTTGTCCTTGAAGGGCAGATGAAGAGCATCTCCAGCAACAAGAACCGGCGACTTGTTGAGCTTCCATTTATCCCGCAGTACGATTCCATAGCGCAGGGAATCTTCTGAAATATCGAGGGCGTAGCCTGATGCTCCGTATTGGTTGCACAACATGTAGCTGGAGTGGCCAGCATTGGAACCAATTTCAAGGAAGGGACTCATTGGGCCGATGAACTCGCGCATTTCGTCAAGAATTGCCCCGCGGCGCTGATTTTCTTCCGCGTAAACACGAGCGGCTCTTTCAGGCTCTCCGAGGCTAGCGAAATTGTGGAACTCTACTTCGGCCCGTTTAACAGATAGGGACTGAGCCGCATCTTCAGGTGGAGGCGGCAATGGGGGGCTATTTTTTATTGGCATCCAACCATTCGCCTGTTTTCATCACGCGCATTGGACTGCCGAGAATTAGAGGATTGTCGAGGGGATTACCGGAAAGTAGAAAAAGGTCAGCGGGGGCACCGTACTCGAGCCTCGCACCGCTTTGAGAGGGTGTGATGTAAAGCCCCCTGGCGTTTGTCCTGACAGCATCTTCGGGAACCTTCAGGCCATTTGAAGAAGTTGCGATCACGATCTTGCCCAATTCAACCACGACGAGGGCGTCAGGGATAGGAGGCCGGCCGGATCCATCGATCAGAGTTCCACCAACGATTGCCTTGGGTGGAGCTGGCAATCCCTCTGATGAGATGAAACTGCAGGATTGCAGACACAGGATTGCTGCCGGGAGCAGGATTCGGAGAGCAAACATTTAGGCTTCTATTATCTCCAATGGAAGGTCACGAATGTTGTCTAGTAGAAAATCTGGCGAGAAAGCAGACAATTCCTGCCTCGACATGGGGCCCGTGCTGACGCTGATAATTGAGATTTGATTTTCCCGGGCTGCGCGAATGTCGTTCAGGTGATCGCCGACAAGAAATACTTTGGCCTCGGCCGAGCAGAGTTTCAGGCGTCGAGCCTGTTCGATT
>JBKJUN010000873.1:0-3174 GCA_046590555.1 Bryobacter sp.
GCGCGCAAGCCATGACGTTGCGGCGCTATTGGGGTGCCAGAGTAGCGGCAGGCCTGTGAAGAAGCAGGTCCCGCGGCAAGCGCAGCTTGTAGTCGTCGCATCGCTTTAAATAGCGGAAGCACAGAATTCCATATCCGGCCTTCAGCCTGACCTCAAGATTCAAGGAGAGAACAACTCATGTTTAGTAATAAGACACTTTTTATCACAGCGACTGCATTTCTTTGCAGTTTCCTCGGCGCAACTACAGCCAGCGCCCAGAGCGCCACCTGTTACACCAAGGAAAGCCTGCAAGGCTCCTGGGCAGGCATCACCTTTTTTGGCAGCAACGTAGCCATGGCATTAGTCCAAGGTACCCACGGTGCTGAGGGGAGACTGAACCGCACTTTCACTCTCAACATTCCCACGGCTGGATCCACAACTGGTGAAAGAACAATCACGACGGGCACAACCGTGGGTACTTTTGACGTGAATTGCGATGGGACCGGCGTTTTTACTCGAATTCTTACCGCTTCAACAGGCGTGGTCTCAAACCAATTCGATGATTTCCTCGTTACGGCTTCGATTGAAAAAGACGGCAAGCTGATTGCCACGCAGATTACGGACGCAGGCAGAGTCCCCTCCGCAAATGTCCAGCCCCCCACCTTCGCTTCGAGAGTTCTCTACCGGCGTCCCGATCCTCGACCAGGACAATGCTACACCCTAGAGAGCCTCCAAGGCAACTATGCAGTGGCAGTTCAGTATGGTGCGAACCTCGCCATGGGGCTCCAGCCGGAGAATCTGGATGGGGAAGGCAATCTGTTCCGGGCGGGCATCAACAACCAGCCGCTGGCTGGCTCGGCTACGGCAGAGAGAACGGTGGGCAACGTGACCAGCCGGGGAACTTACGCAGTCAATTGCAATGGCACTGGCACCATCACGCGATCGGTGACCCGGCCCGATGGAACGACCGGAACGGCGGTGGATGACTTTGTGATTACCGGAGCCACCGAGAAAGACGGGCGGCTCATTGCCACCTCGCTTCTTGACGCACAGAGATCCCCAGCCCTGCTCGGCCCGGACGGCACCTTTGTGACACGAACTCATGTCCTGCGTCCCAATCCGAATGCCCAGTTGGAGAGCAGGCTGCAGTCCCTGGCTTGCGGCACCCAGGCTCCTGCGGCTTCTTGCAGCGTGGCGGTGAACGTGTGGAACTACTATCTCCTCGCCATCAATCCGACTGCCTCGCCCCTGGTGATCGGGGACGGCGCGCAATCCATGACGTTGCGGCGCTATTGGGGTGCCAGGGTAGCGGTCGGCCTGTGAAGAGCCAGGTCTCGCGCTTAGCGGAATCAGAATGTACTATTTCCGGCCTTCAGCCGGACCAAATAATTCAAGGAGAGAACAACAGATGTTCAACAGTAAGTCATGGATTATGCCGGTAACGGCATTGCTTTGCAGTTTTCTGGGCGCAGCTACGGCCAGCGCCCAAAGCACCGCTTGCTACACGAGAGAAAGCCTGCAAGGCTCCTGGGCGCTGCTCACCACTTATGGCAGCAATGTAGGCTATGCCGTAGCCCAAGGCACTTTGGATGCAGAAGGGAGACTGAACCGGACTTTCACAAACAATGCGCCCACGCCTGGAAGTACGACGGGAGAAAGAACGATCGCCACAGGCACTAACATGGGTACTTATGAAGTGAACTGCGATGGGACCGGCGTTTTTACCCGAGTTCTCAACGTTTCCACAGGAATGACAGCAAACCAATTTGATGACTTCCTCATTACGGCTTCAATTGAAAAAGACGGCAAGCTGATTGCGACGCAAATTACGGACGCCGTTAGAACCTCCTCAACATTAGTCCTGCCCAGCGTCTTCGTTTCGAGAGTTCACACCCGGCGCCCCGATCTCAGGCCCGGGCAGTGCTACACCCTCGAAAGCCTACAAGGCAACTATGCGGTGACGGTTCAATACGCTGCAAACCTTGCCATCGGGCTCCAACCAGAGAATCTGGATGGGGAAGGCAACCTGTTCCGGGCGGGTATCAACAACCAGCCACTGGCCGGCTCGGCAACAGCCGAAAGGACCATAGGCAACGTCACCAGCCGGGGAACTTACGCAGTCAATTGCAATGGCACTGGCACCATCACCCGGTTGGTAACCCGGCCCGATGGAACGACCGGAACGGCGGTGGATGACTTTATCATTACCGGGGCCATCGAAAAAGACGGGCGGCTGATCGCCACCGCGCTGCAGGATGTCCAACGAGGCTCGGCGCTGCTTGGCCCAGACGCCATCATGGTGACGCGAACGCATGTCTTGCGCCCCAATCCGAACGCCCAACTGGAGAGCCGTCTACAGTCCCTTGTTTGCGGCACCCAGGCTCCTGCGGCTTCTTGCAGCGTGCCGGTGAACGTGTGGAACTACTATCTCCTCGCCATCAATCCAACTGCCTCGCCTCTGGTGATCGGGGACGGCGCACAATCCATGACTCTGCGGCGCTATTGGGGTGCCAGAGTAGCGGGCGGCCTCTAAAGAGGCAGGTCTAGCGCGAAGTACGGCCTACTGTGACTTCACTTTTTTCTCAGTCAATCCCGAAAATCCAAAGGAGGATTCTAAATGTCAAACACTAGCAGTATCTTTACCACCGCCTCTGTATTAACTATTGGCTTGCTGGCTGTAGCCAGCAGTAATGGGCAGGATCTAAAGTCCGGCCAAGCCCGGTTGGCCACATCGGAGCAATTCCGGACCACTGATTACATGGTTCCGCACATCTCCACCGTGCCGGCCAACGCCGGTGCCTGGGTCGAGTTGTACCTCCGCGAAAAAGTAATCAAGGGCGCGCCGTCTCAACGGCCTGTGGTTCTTATGATCCACGGGGCGGGAGCCCCATCTATCCCCGTCTTTGATCTTGGATTTGAGAACTACAGTTGGATGGAATCCCTCGCCAACGTCGGCTTCGATGTCTTCACCTTCGATCACACCGGCTACGGACTCAGCCCGCGGCCGATGATGGACAATCCCTGCAATGTGTCCGAGGCTGAGCAGAAGCAGTATCTAGTCGGGACTACCCTCGCGCAAACCTGTATACCGTCTCACCCGTTCCAACTGTCGACCTTGGCCTCGGACGTAGATGAGATTGACCGCATCGTGGATTACATCCGCGATCTTCGGGGCGTCGACAAGGTGCATCTGGT
>JBKJUN010001060.1:0-4423 GCA_046590555.1 Bryobacter sp.
GACTAACCGTATTCACATCCTCAGCCTTCATCGACATCCTCGACAGCGGCGGCGGCTTCAGCGGAAACGGCTGCGTCTTCGAAGTCTTCTCCTGCGGCACCGCGCTCTGCTGCACCGACCGCTCCTCCACCCCATAAATAGGCTTCCCCGTCACACGATCCAGCAAAAACAGCAACCCAACCTTACTGATAGCCGCTACCGCCGGAATCGTCTTCCCCCCTCGCTTCACATCCAGCAGTGCCGGTGCCCCAGTCAAATCCGCATCCCAAATATCATGATGCGTAATCTGAAAATGCCAAAGATACTTACCCGTCTTCGCATCGGCAGCAACCAGACTCGTACTGAACAAATTATCCCCATGCCGGTCCCCGCCATACTGATCCACCGAAGGCGCACCAAACGGCATATAAACAATCCCGCGCGCGGCATCCACAGTTATAAAGCCCCAGACATTCACCCCAGTCCGGTCCTTCCAGCTATCCTTTGCCCAGGTGTCATTGAACTTCTCACCCTCACGAGGGATCGAATGAAAAGTCCACATCAGCTTCCCCGTATGCATATCCCAGGCCCGCACATCACCAGCAGGCCCCTGCGGCGGATTCTCCTGCGTAGTCCCGCCAGTAATCACCAGATTCTTGTAAACAATCGGAGGCGAAGTCAATCCATTCCGCCCGGGCAACCCACGCATGATCTCTTCGGTATTCAGCTTCACAATCCCGTTATCGCCAAAGCTCAGATTCGGCTTCCCCGTCTTGGCATCAATCGAAAACAACCGCCCATCCCCGCTACCGAAAACAATCTGCGGCGCAGTCTTCCCTTCACCCGCAAAGTACTCCACACCACGAGTCGAAGCCCCACCACCATCAGGCAAAGCAAAGGCCCAAACCTCCTTGCCGGTACTGGAATCAACAGCCACCACCCGCCCATATGGCGTAGTCAGATACATCATCCCGTCCACCACCAGCGGCGTCACAGTGCTTGGCCCAAACCCGCCCACACGCGACCGCGCAATACCAGTCTGATCCCCAGCCCCAGGCCCAACAGCATTCACCCCGGCGGGCTTCATGTGATAAACCCAGGCCGGCTTCAACAAGCCAACATTGGCCGGAGTCAACTCGGTCAAAGGAGAAAACCGCATCGCACCAGAATCATGACCATAGGTAGGCCACTCCTTCGAAAGAACCTGTGCAAACGAGGCGCAGACAAGGATGAGAGAACAAGAGAACAGCTTCATAAGGGGCACGTTCATTCTATCCAAACCCAATTAATGGCAAGCTAAAGATGTGCGCACCCTGCTGTTTGCAACCTTCGCCCTCACCCTCACCGCCCAAGACAACCTTCCCGAGGCCAAAGAGAAAGAGACCTTCGTCAAGATGTGTTCCAACTGCCACGCCATCGAGCGCGTTGTAAAGGTCAAGTTCTCCAAGAAATTCTGGGCCTCAACCGTAGACGACATGGTCTCAAGAGGAGCCGAAGGCACAGAAGAAGAAGTAGAGTCCGTAATCAACTACCTCAGCCGCTACTTCGGCAAGCCCGTCAACATCAACACCGCAACAGCCAAACAGATTCAGGAAGGCCTCTCCTTCAAACCAGCCGAAGCCGAAACACTCGTCAAGCACCGCACCGACAACGGCCCCATCAAAACCTTCGAGGATCTAACCAAGCTCCCAGGCCTCAACGCCAAGCTACTCAACGAACAAAAGAATAACATCCAGTTCTGAGCAAAAACCACCTACTGATACTCAATAGTCCGAAGGTCCCCCCGCTTCTTGTTCCCAGCCCCATCCACATCGACACGGTAGCTGATCTTCACACGCCGCTTCTGCTCCCCGCAATTCAAATCTAGTTGCTTCATCTCCTCTCCGGGCTGCAACATCTGCACGTTCACCATCTTCGGATCCCGCAACTCCACCTCTAACACCTCACCTCCATCTCCAATCAGCCGCAACACGGGCTTCGCAACTTCACAATTTAAATGAACCAGCGTTTCACTAAACGCCACCGAATCCATCGGCTCCATCATACGAGCAACCCCCGGTGCCTCCTCTCGAGGAACCAACACATTCCCTGCAGTTACGCCCGCCCCACGCCGAATCGTTGGCTTCTCTGGATCCACCTCCCGCCGCTCTGCCTCCCCGTACCCAACGGCCTCCTCCCTGTCCGCCCGTTCCCGAATCCCGCGCATCTGCTCAGCCAACACCTGCCTGCCGCGTTCCCCCGCCTTTTCCGAAGCCTCAACCGACGCGATAAATCCCTCAAGCCGACTGCACTCGGTCTTGTCAAAATCGCTCTTGGCATAATCCTGCGCCCGCTTCAAACTAGCCTTGGTCATGGTTGATCCAGACAACATCGCCTCCGCATAAGCAGCCCCCCGAAACAACCGGCTCGCCTGATTCGGCCCAATCTTCTTAAATCCCGAACTCACTCCAACCGCCTCCCCATAAGCACCAAGAAAAAGATGCTGCTCCATCAACTGCAACTTCGCATCCACCCACTCCGGATACAGCTCAATCGCCTTCTGCAAATAACCCACAGACTCCTTCGCCCGATCTCCCGAATACATCGCCGTCCGTGCCGCATCATAGTGCAACTTCGCACTCGTCGCCCCCAGCTTCATCGCCTCCTGAAAATGTCCACTAGCCGCCTTCAAATCCCCACCACGCCATGCAGAATATGCCAACACTTCCTGGCTCCTCCACTGCCCCACGTCCAGCTTCGCAATCCGCGTCTTCGCGGCCTCCCGCTGTGCAGGAATATTTACCTGCAACAAAGCCAGCGTCGCATCCACCTCACCAGCAGAAATCCGCTCCACCGTCCATGCCGCATCGGACTTCTCGCTCTTGAACGGAATCAACGAAGCATAGAACCGGTCATTCCTCTTCAGGTACTCCTGTAAGTCAGCCTCGAGACTTTTAGTAGTCAACGTCGACCCACTCAATGCCTCACCCACCGCCATTCCGTTGATCATCTTCGACAAAACCGGCATGTAGGCCTTCTGGTTCTGTTGATGCAACATCAACATATGCGTCAACCCCCACGCCTGCGCATAAAACTGCGCCGTCCCCTTCCCGTTGTACTCAGGCGAATCATGCTTCACTTCAAACAGCCGCTCCAGCGGAATCCACCCTTGCTGCACAGCGTAGAAGTGCCCGGGAATCAAATCCCCCACCTGCACCTTGGCCCCCGATGGCTTAAACGTCGAATAGATCTCAGCCAGCCCCTCATTCAGCCACACCGGCAAATTCAAGCCTGCCTGCTTCACCATTAGATGCGTGTACTCATGACACACCAACCGTTCCCACCCCGGCAAATACCCGCTCAACACAATCCAGTCCCAGTCGATACCATGCTGAAAATACCCAGCCGCCTTCTCATAAGGGCGAAACGGCACATACTGCTTTTCGTTCCCAAACATGACGATCCGCACCGGAGTCCCCGGATCCGCCTTCGTCCGCCAGTAACTCAAAAAGAACTCCCGCAACTGCTCAAAGTAAAGCGCCGTCTCCCGCGCCTTCTTCTCGCTCTGCGGCGTATAGATTTCAAAATTCGCCGTCTGCAGGCGAATCCATTTCTCTTCAGACAACAAATTTGAAGATGTCGATAACATAACAAACAACAAAATCAGAAAATGCATGATTACTGCTTTATAACATCTACCGGCTCCCCCTCATGACGAACTCTGCGACGATGAGAAAAGACCCCACCTCGCCATGACCAAAACATTCGACGCCATCATCATCGGTACCGGCCAAGCCGGCCCTTCCCTCGCCCAGCGTCTCACCGCCGCCGGCCAGCATGTCGCCATCATCGAGCGCGGACGCTTCGGTGGCACATGTGTCAACACCGGCTGCATTCCAACCAAAACAATGGTCGCCAGCGCCTACGCTGCTTTCCAGGCCCGCAGAGCCGCAGAATTCGGCGTCACCATCTCCGGCCCAATAGCAGTCGACATGAAGCAGGTCAAAGCCCGCAAAGACAGGGTCTCTGGCGATTCCAACCGCGGCCTCGAATCCTGGCTACAATCCATGCACAACTGCACAGTCTATCGAGGCCATGCCCGCTTCGAATCACCCAACGAAATCTCAATCGGTGACGCCCGCCTCACCGCAAAGCAAATCTTCCTCAACGTCGGCTGTCGTCCCGCGATCCCCGATCTTCCCGGCCTCGACCAAATCAATTACCTCACCAGCAGCACCCTGATGGATGTCGACTTCCTCCCACGCCACCTCCTCATCCTCGGCGGCAGCTACATCGGCCTCGAATTCGGTCAAATGTTCCGCCGCTTCGGCAGCGAAGTGACCATCATCGAGAAATCTCCAAGCCTTATCCCACGCGAAGACAAAGACGTCTCCGCCGCAATCCTCGCGATCCTCCAAAAAGAAGGCATCAACATCCACCTCGATACAAAATTAACCGGCATCAC
>JBKJUN010000089.1:0-16204 GCA_046590555.1 Bryobacter sp.
TGGCATGCCGGTGGAAGGGCCGACACGCTGTACATCAACCACGACAACCGGGATCTCGGCATAGTAGGCCAGGCCAAGCAACTCGTTCATGAGCGAAATACCAGGGCCAGCGGTGGACGTGAAGGATCGGGCACCATTCCAGGAGGCACCAATCACCATACCGATCGCAGCAAGTTCGTCTTCAGCCTGAAGAATCAGGTAGTTGTTCTTGCCGGTCTCAGGATCTTTTCGATACTCTTCACAAAAGCTCTTGAAAGCATCCATTACCGACGTCGCAGGAGTAATCGGATACCAGGCAGCAACCGTTGCGCCTGCGTAGACACAACCGAGCGCTGTGGCCGTATTGCCATCAATCAAAATCTTGCTGCTGTTGGCATCCATCTTTTCGAGACGGAAGGGCATGGGGCAAGGGTAATGATCTTTCGCGTACTGGTAGCCAAGCAACAATGCCTTCGCATTGGAATCGCGCATTGCTTTTTTCTTTGAGTACTTCTCGTCAAGAAGCGCATTCACGATTTCCATATCGATATCCAGCGCCGCGCAAAGGGCACCGGCATAAGCGATATTCTTCATCAGAATGCGTTCCCGCGGTTCACCAAAGTGTTTGGTGCACATGTCGGCGAGCGGGATCCCGAAGTAGTTGATATCGTCCCGCAATAAATCAGGATCGAGCGGCCAGGATGAATCGTAGAGCAGATAGCCGCCAGAGCGCAGCTCTTTGATGTCCCGGTCATAAGTCTGACCGTTCATCGCCACCATCATGTCGTACTCAAGTGCACGGGCAGCATAGCCGCGCTTATTTACGCGAATCTCATACCAGGTGGGCAAACCCTGAATGTTCGAAGGAAATAGATTCTTTCCGCAAACCGGGATCCCCATTCGAAAGATGGCCTGCATGAGGAGTCCATTAGCGCTGGCCGAGCCGGTGCCGTTTACATTGGCCAGTTTGATCGCGAAATCGTTAACGCGAGTTTTGACTACGTCGTGCATGTCGCACCTGCATAAGGAAGAATCAGAGAGTACTTTTGCATGTCCCAGGCCGCAGTGGGGCAGCGTTCGGCGCATAGACCGCAATGGACGCAAACATCTTCGTCCTTCACCATCAACCGCTGTGTGTGGGGAAGCGGGTCGGAGGCATAAATGGCTTGTTCGAGGTTGGTAGCCGGGGCCGAAAGACGCTGGCGCAAGTCCTCTTCATCTCCATCGCGCGTGATGGTGAGGCACTGCACGGGGCAGATGTCGATGCAGGCATCACACTCGATACACTTCTTCGGGACAAAGACAGTTTCGATGTCGCAGTTCAGGCAGCGTTGGGCCTCACGAGCCGTCTGTTCGATGTCAAAGCCCAGTTCGACTTCGACATTCAGCTGGCGGAAGCGTTCGGCCAGATCGACATGCTGCATTTTCTGGCGCTTGGACTGGTTGTAATCGTTGTGATAACTCCACTCGCTGATGCCCATCTTCTGGCTCACAAGATTCATACCTTGCGCCGGCCGCTCTTCAAGCGAAAGCCCCTGGCAATGGTTATGGATTGAGATTGCAGCCTCATGACCATGGGCCACGGCCCAGATGATGTTCTTGGGGCCAAAGGCAGCGTCGCCTCCGAAAAAGACTCCGGGACGTGTGCCTTCAAAAGTCTTCCGATTGACCACCGGGACTTCCCATTCGTCGAATTCGATGCCAAGATCGCGTTCGATCCAGGGGAAGGCGTTCTCCTGGCCGATGGCCAGAATCACGTCGTCGGCAGGAAAGAAGATCGTCTCGACGACCTTGGATCGCTTCGCATGGGCATCCCATTCCAGGCGCTCAAATTCCATGCCTTTAAGCACGCCATCTTCGATCACAAAGCGTTTGGGCGCATGATTGATGATGATCGCTACGCCTTCTTCTTCAGCGTCGTCGAGTTCCCAGGGGGAGGCCTTGAAGTAGCCGCGCGGACGCCGAGCCATTACCTTGATATCGGTTCCGCCCATACGGCGCGAAGTACGGCAACAATCCATGGCGGTGTTGCCAACGCCGATGATCAGCACTTGTGCACCGATCGAATCGGTGTGTCCAAAAGCGACCGACTCAAGCCAGTCGATGCCAAGGTGAATACGGTCGGTTTCATGGCGACCGGGAATATCGAGATTCTTACCCCGAGGGGCGCCCGAGCCTACGAAGATCGCGTCGTAGCCTTCGTCCAAAAGGTTTTTCAGGCTTTCGACAGGCGAGCTGTAGCGAATGTCTACGCCCATATCGAGGATCATGTCGACTTCTTCGTCGAGCACTTTTTCGGGCAAGCGGAAAGAAGGAATATTGGTTCGCATCAAGCCGCCCGGCTTACTCTGCTTTTCAAAAATTGTCACTTCGTAGCCAAGGGGCCGAAGGTCATTGGCTACGGTAAGCGACGCAGGCCCCGCGCCCACAAGCGCCACTCGCTTGCCATTGTTTTGTGCGGGCGGCTTTGGCAGCATGTGCCCCACATCGCCCTTCAGATCGGCAGCTACGCGCTTGAGCCGGCAGATGGCGACAGGCTGCTCTTCGATGCGTCCGCGGCGGCAAGCCGGCTCGCAAGGACGGTCGCAGGTGCGCCCGAGAATTGCCGGGAATACATTGGATTCCCGATTGGTTATGTAAGCTTCCGCGTACTTACCTTGAGCGATCAAGCGGATGTACTCGGGCACATTAGTATGCGCCGGACAAGCCCACTGGCAATCCACTACCCGGTGAAAGTACTCGGGGCTAGTGATGTCGTTTGTTTTCAGAATACCCCTCGTTCCAGAGCCGTTTATGCGGTCAAAAGGAATCTATCATAGTCGTGCCGGGGCGTCGAGATCGCCAGGGTAGTGACACATGTATTTGCGCTGAAACGCTGGAGCGGATCGAACGGCCCGTGGAGAGAACTTAGCAGGTGAGGAGGTGGGCTTCATGTTTGAGGCCGACTGGTTTTTATTTGGAATCAGTGACTTAGAAGGCAAAATATTTTTTTGAATTGTCGTGAACCGACCTGCGAGTTCCGCGTCCCCATGAAAAAGATCGGTCAGCCGGTTGGTGTCAAGCGCAATCCTCATTGGCGTGCCTCTTGCTTGTCGTTCTGCCAATTCAGCGCCAACTCAAAGAATCGCTTCACCACTTCTAAGGGTCAACCAGACGCTGGGAAGCAACAATTTCGTCGGAGGCAGGGTCCGGCGACCATAGTCAACCAGATCTGAGAAATCGCCTTTGATCGGACGGCCGATCATTGCGCGAGTGAACTCGTCTAGAACGGCTCGATTCAGACTCTGTTTCCGCTGGGCGGACTTCAGGCGAGGGGCGCAGTCCACTTCTGACGGAACACTAACAGCCCATCTATCGAATTGCGAAAATCCGTTCTTGTCGTGGACGACAATGCGATCAACCGAAGAGTCAGCAACGCGCTGCTAGCCAAACTTGGTTGCGTTGTGCAAACAGCCGAAGATGGACGAATTGCCGTCGAGATATGCCGCCAAGCATCGTTTGGGATCGTGCTTATGGACTTGCGTATTTTCACTGATTCTGATCAGCAATTTCATTTGAAACCGATCAGCGATTTCACGGCAAACCGATCAGTAATTAGGCGCGATGAAAAGAGTGATCGGAATCGGTTGAAATATCTTTGGGAATGAGGTTCGCGCTGGAGACCGGCATTCGATCCGATAAAGGACGTGCCACGAAAGAGAGTCTTCATGAGAAAAATCAGAGATGCAGTGCGGATGCACCGCAATTTAGGCTTGGGTCAACGCGAGAACGCGCGGGCGCTCGAGATCGGGCAAGCGACGGTGTACGATTACCTGCGGCGCCGGGAGGCGAGCGGGCTAGGCTAGCCGCTCGAAGCTGGCCTCAGCAACACCCAACTGGAAGGCAATCTGTATGACGGAACGATCAAGGCCGTGAAGCCAACGGCGAAGCCATTGCCTAATTTTGCCCGGATCAAGGAGGAACTGCGCGCGAACAAAAGCGGCTCGCTGCAGTTGCTGTGGGAGGAGTCAGGCGATGCCCCTCCGGTTTGCACTACCCGTACGTGAGCTTCTGGCGTTCCTACGATCAGTGGCGAGAGAGCCAGAACGTGGTGATGCGCCAAGGAGCATGTCTCCGGGGAGAAACTATTCGTAAACTGGACCGAGCCAAAGCTGACCTGGCACGATCCGAAAACGGGCATAGCGCAGGAGGACAGTCTGTTTGTGGCGGTGCATAGGGCCAGTCACTATACCTATGCCGAGGTGACGCTCGATCAGAAGATGGAGCGGTGGCTACGGGCTCATGTCAACGCGTTGGAGTTCTTCGGGGGAGCGCCTCGGACTTCGTGCCGGACAACACGCGGACGGCGGTCACCGCAAGCTGCCGTTATACGCCCGAGATCAGCACGAGTTTCTTGGAGATGGCAACGACAAGGCCAAGGTAGAGGTGGGCGTGCAGATCGCCGACCGATGGATCATGGCCTCGCTGCGGCATCGGCGCTTTCATTCTTTGGGAGAGTTGAACGAGGCGGTCCAGGACTTACTCAAGCGGCTCAACCAGAGGCCATTCAAAAAGCGCGAAGGCCCGCGGCCCAGCGCCTTTGCCGTCGAAGAACGTAACGCACTGGCCCATTACGACTCGAGCACTACGAAGTCGCAATCTGGAAACAGGCTCGCGTAAACATCGACTATCACGTTGAATATGAACTCCCTGTACAGCGTGCCGTATCAACTGACAGACAAAATGGTGGAGATCGCGGCGACTTCGATGACAATCGAGATCCTTCACGATGGCACGGCCTCGCACCAGAGGTTGCGTAAGCCGCACCAAGATTTACATCGCTTGCTCGCTTACGCAGAAGGCTTGCGGTGACGGGCATGTCGTGTTGTACACGCATGCTCCGGCCTTGTTCCGCGATCTGGCGCTCGGCCGAGCCGACGGCAGCTTGCGGCATGTGCTGGCCCGCTTGTCGCGCGCGGACGTGTTTATCGTCGACGAGTGGGGCATGGCTCCGATGACTCAAAACGAATAACGTGACTTTTGGGAGATCGCCGAGGAACGATATCAATGCGCATCGAAGATCCTGACAAGCCAGGTCCCGGTGAACCAATGGCAGCAGCAGATCGGCGATCCCACTGTCGCCGATGGAAACCTTGATCGGCTGGTTCACAATGCTCATCGCTTCGAACTCAAGGGCGAATCCATGCGGCGCGACAACACCAAGAAGGAGGACAAACCCGAGCGCTGACGCGCATAAGAGACTCTCCATTGCTGGTTTGGGAAAGGGGCTGCGCTCCCCTTTCCCAAGCCCTATCCCGCGAGGCCAGCCCGCTGCTTGCGCTTCTCTCCGGAACTGAAATCCGCAAGAAATCCTTGACGAATCCGACCACTCCCGGCACAATCAGAACACCAGCGTCGCTTAGCTCCGAAACAAAGATCGGAATCGTGAAATTACGTACACAGCCAATAGGCCAAACGTGGAGTCATCCATTGTCAGGCCAGGGTCGCGCACCCAAAAGCCCAAACCCAACACAACGCCAAAAGCCACCGCTACAGCAGCCATGGCCCGCAGGATATTTTTAAGACAGCAGATCCACCCTATTTGGCAAAGATCTGCGACATATCGGCAAATGCCTTGAACTCAAGCGCGTTCCCCGACGGATCAAGAAAGAACATCGTCGCCTGCTCACCCACTTGGCCCTGAAAGCGAATGTACGGTTCGATGATGAACTTTACCTCAGCCGCCATCAGCCGCTCGGCCAGAGCATGCCATTGATCCATCTCAAGGATCACCCCAAAATGCGGCACCGGCACGGCCTGCGCGTCCACCGCATTGTGATGCAGATTCGCCTCATAGCCAGGCTTCAAATGCGCCACTACCTGATGACCAAAGAGGTCATAGTCGATCCACTCATCAGACGACCGCCCCTCCGGGCATCTCATCAACCCGCCATAAAAATCCCGCGCCGCCGAAAGATCATGAACCGGAAACGCAATATGAAAAGGAGTCACTTGAGCCATGTTCCCGATTGTAAACTCTCAGGCCAACACGGCTCCCGTCTGCGTCGTATCGTAGCCAGCCAACACCTCAAGCTTGCGCCGTAGACTCGCCCGTTGCAAGACATCCACAAAGGCCTGCGCAGCCGGCGTCTCCAGCGTCTTCCGCCTCATGACAAAGTCATAGCGTTCGCCCTGCAAAGGCACAAAATCAAGATGGAAGCTCTGCGCTGCCGACCTCGTCGCAAGGCAGCAATCCGCATCCCCCGTCAGCACCATGTAAGCTACCGCCAGGTGTCCATAGCCAAGACGCTCATAGCCAGACACTTTCTCTGCCGGTATGCCCGCCTTTCCTAGCAAGCGGTCCAATAACAACCGGCTCCCAGACCCCGCCTCACGATTCACAAAACGCACCTTCCGCTTGGTGAGATCTTCTGTCTTGCGGATCCCCTTCGGATTCCCCGCTGCAACAACAAAGCCCTCTTCCCAACGCGCAAAACTGATGACAGCAAAGTCTTCACCTGGAAACTCACTGCGCAGATAAGGCAAGTTGAATTCCCCAGATTCGGGATCCTCAAGGTGCGATCCCGCAATGTGTACCTTGTCCTCCTGAAGCCACCGCAGTGCCAGCTTGCTCGAAGCCGCAGCCGACACCATCTCAACTCCACCCAACTTCTCAGCCATCCGCGCCACAAGGCCAATCGCCGGGTCGCAACCTGCGAGAACCAACTTCTTGGCACTGGATTCCTCCTTGACAAAGGACACCAGGTCGGCCTTGCCATGTATCTGGCGCAGCTTCGAAATCACGCCATCCGCTTCTGGCAAATAGTAGGGCGAAGCATGCACCGGGATGCTGACCCGCTTGGTCCCCACCTGGCAAACCCTTACCGCCTGCCCCTTCGTTACTGGGGTTGCACTCAACACATCCGATGCAAGCGCCGTCGTCGCAACCGCAATCTCATCGCTCAACGAGAACAACCCCTCTACCGGCACCTCAAGTACCCGCGCCAGCTTCAGCGTCACCTCCGTATTCGGAACATAGGTGCCGGCTTCAATTGCATAAATCGTCTGCCGGCTTACTCCTACTTGCATCGCAAGATCGGCTGCCCCTACACCACGGATCCGCCTCACCGCACTCAACTGATTTTGAATTCTTGTCTCCATGCGCACCTCAGAAATTAAACTTCACGACAAGCTCGAATACGCGCGGGTCAAACGCAGTCGTAATTGACCCAAATCCCACATTGCCAAAGCTACCATTCGGGTTCCCCAGCGGTGGCGTATTCGTTACATTAAACGCCTCGGCACGAAACTCCATCCTCATCTTCTCCTTCACTTGAAATGTTTTCCCCAACATCAGGTCGAGCGTCCGGTACCCTGGCCCAACAACAGGATTGCGAGAGCTGTTCCCAATCCTGAACTGACCCGCCTGCCCAAACGCCGCTGTATCAAACCACATCCCCGTAGACCTCAGACCAGCACTCGAAGTTGAATCCCTGAAGCGGTTCGGCCGCTGCACACCAAAACCCGCAAAAGCGTTCAAGTTTGTCGCCTGTGTCACTGCAATCGGGCTTCCCGATTGGGCTCTCAGAAGTCCAGCAATCTGCCAGCCCCCAAACGGGAGCTGATACACGAACCCCGAAGATAAAATGTGCGGAACATTGCCTGTTGACACATCCTTCTCGAGCCGCTTGTTAAAGCTGTCAGCCGCCTGAAAGTTCGATACGGGCCCTGTCAACACCGCAGAATCAAACACCGCGCCCGCATCGTCAATCAGTTTTGAAAACGTATAGGCAAGGCTAAAGGTCAACCCATGCGAGAACCGCTTCTCGATCCGCGACTGAAACGAATGGTAAGTTGAATGCCCGACATTATTCCGGTACAAAGCACCCGTCGTGAACTGCGGGTAGGGCCGCAGTAATTGCGCACGCGGAATGCTGGCTGCACCCGGATACGGATTCGCAACCTGTTCCGTGAGCTTGGCCCCAAGAGCCAACTGTTCCACCGTCAGCTGATTGAGATTCACATCCGGCACGCCCAACCGCGTCAGCTTTGAGCCAAGATACCCGGCCTCAACGCTCCAATTCAACCCAAATGTTTTCTGCAAACTTAGATTCCATTGCTGCGCATAACCACTGCCATTCGTCCTTTGAACGCCAAATACACCCTGCCCCAATCCAGCATCTGGCCCCGGCGGCACAACCCGTACGCTCGGCCCATCAGACAAAACGAAAGCCGGGCTGATGTTATCAAGCGTCTGCTGCCCCAGCGTTTGGATAAAGGGAAATAGTGGCGTAGTAAAAGGCGTAGTGATCCCGGCCTGTTCGATCCACGTCAGGCCATAGCCAACTCTCACCACCAACGACTCCCGCAACTTGAAAGCAAGCCCCAGGCGCGGCGCAAAATTCTTCTTCTCCAAATTCCGCGCAGCCCTGGACTCACCTGCCGCGCCCAGATACTTCAGCTTCTGCGATACCAGATCAAACACCGCTGCCTTGTCCCGCACCACGGTCGAAGGAAAGTTTAGTGTGTATCGCACCCCAAGATTAAGCGTCAGCCTACGAGACACCCGCCAATCATCCTGCAAGAAAATCTCGGCGATCCTGGCTCTAGGCTGAAGCACCTCTTGTTGCGCGTCGATACTGAATCGCCCCACCTGCCCAAGCAGAAAGGAAGCAAAGCTGTCGCCCGAATTCGCCATCGCACCACTGGTAAAGATACTCGTGAATTGAAAGTTCCCAGTAGGGCTCGGTGGCTGCAACACATCAAGGTTTTGCCACCGCAAGTCTGCCCCAACTTTCAAGTTATGCCCGCCGCGCACCCAAGAATAGTTATCCACAATCTGTGTCACCGACGTTGTGAAATTCGAGTTCCCACTCGCCGGACCGCCCAACTGCTGCAAGCCCACAATGTCATAGGTCGGCAAGACATCCGCAAAAGAAGACACCGGCAAATTCGGAATCAGAGCCACCTCTCCAGCGGGCTTCCCTAATCGCCCCGAGCTCCTCTCAAAGCGCCGGCCGGTAAATCCAAACCTCAACTGGTTCACCGCATTCGCGGTCAAGCTCCAAGTATGCTCACCCACCAGGCTGTCCGCCCGAGTCAAAGTATTGCCGATCACTCCAGACGTTAGATTCCCGCTACCATCGGGCAAAGGCGTTGTCGGCCTGCTGTCGTCACGTAAGAACGAATAGCGCCCAAAGACTCGATGCCGCTGGCCGATATAGCGATCCAGCCGCCCATCAAATTGGTTAGAAACAGCATCGTCATTCCCCACCCGGCGGTAGTTGTTAGCTGTTACCCCAGTCACATTCGGTAAAGGATATCGATCCACCACAGCCAGCGCCGCGCGGTCAAAACGGCTTACCGGGATGGTGTTCCCAGCAAACGGTATGGTCCTTCCCGTCGCCGGGTCAAAGACAGGATTGCTGAATACACCCAACCTTTGTATCGCCGTCGGCACGGTGCTCAGCCTCACCACACCCGTATTGAGCCTGGACCCCTGCCAATCGGCAAAAAAGAAAGTCCTGTTCTTCTGAATGGGCCCGCCCACCACAAACCCGTATTGGTTCCGGCGGAAGCGTGATTTGTCCCCAGTCGCAGCAAACAGGTTACGAGCATTCAATTTCTCATTCCTGAAGAACTCAAATATCGACCCATGCAACTCGTTCGATCCAGACTTCAGATTCACCATCACCACGCCACCATTGGATCTTCCGTACTCGGCAGAATAGCTGTTGGTATCAATCCGGAATTCTTCAATCGCATCAAGGACCGGATAGAACGCAACCTGCCCAGGTTCTGGCTGCAGCACGCTGATCCCGTCATAGATGTATTCGCTTACCCGCGGCCTGCCGCCGTTGATACGCGGAAGTAAACTCCCCGGCGGCAGAGTCACGCCTGGCGAAAGCGCAATCAGAGAAACAAAATTCCTCCCATCCAGCGGCAGTGTCACCACCTTCTTCTGCTCCACCAAAAAACTTACTGTCCCGCGATTGGCTTGCAGGAGTTCAGGTAAGGCATCCACTTCTACTCCCAAGCTCGCATCTCCCAACTTCAGATCAAGTTCAACCGCAACACGGTCCCCAATCCGCAACAAAATCCCGGCCCGCTCCAGCCGCGCAAAGTTTTCCTTACGCACCACTAATCGGTATTCCCCTGCAGGCAGACCCAAGAACTGGAAGCTCCCGTCCCCCCCGCTCAACTGCGATAAATTGAGCCCTGTTCCCAGGTTCAATACCTCAACCCGGGCTAACCCCACTGCCAGCCCGGCCGGGTCGCGAACCTCGCCCAACAATTCCGCTTTCGTCGATTGCGCCCAACCTTCACCCACAAATAGAAGAACGCCAAAGAGACATTTATACACAACACTGTCATTCTATAACGACACATCCCTAAAGCTGTGCAGCCTCATACCGCAAGATTCGGGTCTCCCTCCTTTCGATCTTGGGCAGCACCTTCGTGATCATCGCCGCCTTCCCCGCCTTGGAAAGGCGTAGCCAACGCTGTAAGCTGCCTTCCACCGAAGGTGTCAGTGTTTGTGCAATCCCCACTCCAATGCGCGCACCGCCTCGCTCATCTTCAATCACCAGTGGAACTTCCAACCCATTGGAATCCCTCCAATAGCCCAACTGGGCTTCGAGCCCGGCGTGACAGGCATTCCGGTAGATCTCCGACACTACTTCACTCTCAAAGTTTCCGCTGCCCGTAAGAAAATGCAGCTTCGGCCGCTTCAGAATTCTCCGGCCAAAATCCATCTCTATCGGCTCTAGCCGCAAAGTAAGAAAACAGGCCTCAAGTGCCTCAAGCCACCTGACACAAGTTCGATGCGACACCCCCGCCTGGCGGGCCAATTCCTGTTGCTGCAAGCCCATGCCGCTACTCGCCTTCACCTTCTCTCCAAATGCAATCAGGAGATCCAGATCACGCACCGAAACCAGACTTTGCAAATCTGCCTCAGGCCAGCCCAGATTGTGCCCCCAGCCCGCCTCTTCAACCCCACGATTCTCCCGCGCCGGCACAAAGCGTCCAATCATCGCTGTCGATAGTGCATTGCGCCTCTGTCTCTCCGCAATCGTTGGCCCATGCAGCTCAAGTCGTTCAAGCGGCAACCCCAATCGCACCGAACTCGCAAACACAAGCGGCAGTTCTACCTTCACTCGCCGCAGATAATCCACCAGCTCTGGAGCACGCTGCAACTCATCAATCACCGCCGCACGGCGCAGGCGCACCAAAAATCGCTCCGGGTCTTCACGAGCCCTCTGCCGGTCTGCCGCCTCATCCAGGCTCACATAGAGACTGTCTGCAAACTCCTTGCGAAGCAACGTCGTCTTGCCAGCTCCCCTCGGCCCCTCCAGCACCACCAGCCCCTCTGCCTGCACCGCGCGGCGCAGAGGAACCGCCAGATGTCGCTCCAAATACATGTAGATTCATTTTACAAAATCGAAATAGCATATGCAAAAGCTGCCAAAAATTGACGCCTGCCTTGCCTTCCCTCTAGGCTGGGAATCGCATATGAGCCTCAAAATCAATCCAGCCAAGGGCAAGCTCGGCATCCTCATGCCGGGCATGGGCGCAGTGGCCACCACGTTTATGGCCGGCGTCGAAGCAGTCAAAAAGGACCTCGGCGCTCCCGTCGGCTCCCTCACCCAACTCGGCACTATACGCCTCGGCAAGCGCACAGACAACCGAACACCCTATATCAGGGACTTCCTCCCTCTGGCAGGCCTTAACCAGCTCGTCTTCGGCGGCTGGGACATTTTTGAAGACAATGCTTACGAGGCTGCTGCCAATGCCCGCGTCCTCAAGCCCGAACTGCTCACCAAGCTCAAGCCCTCCCTCAGCAAGATCAAGCCCATGAAGGCTGTCTTCGACAAGAACTACGTCAAGCGCATCGACGGCCCCAACGTCAAAACCAAGGGCACGCTTGCCGATAAAGCCGAAGCCCTCATGGACGATATGAAGACCTTCAAGGCTGCGAGCAAAGCAGATCGTCTGGTCATGATCTGGTGCGGCTCAACCGAAGTCTTCCAAAGGGCCTCCAAGGTCCACCAGACCCTTGAAGCATTTGAAAAGGGCCTTGCCAAGAATGACCCTGCCATCGCCCCCAGCATGGTCTACGCCTACGCTGCGATCAAATCTGGCGTCCCCTTCGCCAATGGTGCTCCCAACCTGACGCACGACATCCCGGCCCTACTCGATTTCGCCCGCGACCGCGAAGTACCAATCTGTGGCAAAGACTTCAAGACCGGCCAGACCTACATGAAGACGCTCATCGCCCCTGGCCTCAAGGCCCGCATGCTCGGCTGCTCTGGCTGGTTCTCCACCAACATCCTGGGCAACCGCGACGGCGAAGTGCTTGAAGATCCGGGCTCCTTCAAGAGCAAAGAGGAAACTAAGCTCAGCGTCCTCGATCAGATTCTCCAGCCCAATCTCTACCCAGATCTCTACAAAGACCTCTTCCATTCGGTCAAGATCAACTACTATCCACCGCGTGGCGACGACAAGGAAGGCTGGGACAACATCGACATCTTCGGTTGGCTCGGCTACCCGATGCAGATCAAGATCGACTTCCTCTGCCGCGACTCGATCCTCGCTGCTCCACTGGTCCTGGACCTTGTCCTATTTCTCGACCTCGCCCAGCGCGCCGGCATGAAGGGTGTCCAGGAATGGCTTAGCTTTTACTTCAAGGGCCCGATGACCGCCCCCGGCCTCTATCCCGAGCACGACATATTCATCCAGTTGATGAAGCTCAAGAACACCCTGCGCTGGATGCGTGGGGAAGACCTCATCACCCACCTGGGTCAAGAATATTACGACTAAAGTTGCCAATGCGGGTGGAAGCAGGTGCTATACCAAAAACATGCGCCTGCTCCTTCTCGCCGCTCTCACGCTTCACGCTCAATCTCCCTTCACCCTCGAGCAAATCAAAAGCTACCCCTTCCCCAACGAGCTCACCGCCAGCGGCAACAAACTAGCCTGGGCCGTAAACGAACAAGGCCTCCGCAACATCTATGTTGCTGAAGGCCCCACCTACACGGCCCGCCGGCTCACCAACTACAAACTCGATGATGGTCAGGAACTCACCAGTCTCGTCATCTCCCCCGACGGCAAACACGTTGTAGTCGTCCGTGGCGGGGAACACGGTTCCAACTGGGATGTTACCCAGCCCGTCAACCCAGCCTCTCTGCCGACATCTTTCAAAGTTCAAATCCTTTCGATCCCCTTCAGCGGTGGCGAATCCAAAGCACTAGCCGAAGGCGACCAGCCAGAAATCTCCCCCAACAGCGATCAAGTCCTCTTTCAGCGCCAGGGCGGCATCTACATCGTCCCCATTGATGGCAGCAAACCCGCCAAGCCCCTCCTCACCGCGCGCGGCTCTCTCAGCCAGGCCCAATGGTCACCCGACGGCACGCGCGTCGCCTTCGTCTCCAACCGCAACACCCACTCCCTCATTGGCATCTACCAAAACGACACAACGCCGATCCTCTGGCTCTCCCCCACCACCAATCGCGATTCCTCCCCACGCTGGTCTCCCGACGGCAAGCAAATCGCCTACATCCGCCAACCCTCTCAAGGCGGCGAACCCCGCTCCATCCTCAATCCTGAACCCACGCCCTGGTCCATCTTCACCGCCAACACAATCACCGGCGAGGCCAAACGCATCTGGTCTAGCGGCAACTCGCGTCGTGATTCCATGCCTACCACCCACGGTCAGGCAAACCTTAACTGGACCGCCAAAGGCCGCATCACATTCCTCTCTAATGCCGATGGCTGGCCACACCTCTACAGCATCCCGGAAGACGGCGGCACTCCGTTGCAACTCACCTCCGGCCGTTTCATGAACGAGTACATCACGCTCAGCCCTGACAAAACCTATCTTCTGTCCACTGCCAATACTGGCCCCGACGCAAAAGACATCGATCGCCGCCACATCCTCAAGGTTCCCGTAGACGCAGCCAAGCCTCAGGTCCTCACCCCAGGCACCGGCCTCGAATGGACCCCAATCGCCACCACAGATGGGCTAGCCTACATCGCCGCCACCGCCCAGGCCCCTCCCATGGTTAGAGTCCTGAGCAACAAAAAGACCCAAACGCTAGCTCCAGAAACCTTACCCTCCAACTACCCAACCAAAGATCTCGTCACCCCCCAACAAGTCATCTTCAACGCCCCCGACGGCACACCCATTCACGGGCAGCTCTTCCTCCCCAAGCGCGGCTCGGCCAAGAAGTCAGCCCTCGTTTATGTCCACGGCGGCCCACCCCGCCAGATGCTCCTCGGCTGGCACTATGGCGACTACTACGCCAATGCATACGCTACAAACCAATACCTGGCCAGCCGGGGCTACATCGTCCTCAGCGTCAACTACCGCCTCGGCATCGGCTACGGTGCAGACTTCCAGCAAGCCCCGAACTCGGGCAACCGCGGTGCCAGCGAATACGGCGACGTCCTCGCCGCCGGAGAATTCCTCAAAGCCCACCCCCAGGTCGCACAAGACCGCATCGGAGTATACGGAGGCTCCTACGGCGGATACCTCACAGCACTAGCATTAGCCCGCAACTCCAACCTCTTCGCTGCCGGCGTCGACATTCACGGGGTGCATAACCGCTTCATCGGCCGTAACCGCTCTGCCGCTGACACAAACTACGAGAAGTCTCCAGACGCAAACGAAGCCCGCGACATCGCCTGGACTTCATCCCCAGTAGCAGACATCGCCACTTGGAAGTCTCCGGTTCTACTCATCCACGGCGACGACGACCGCAACGTCGAATTCATTCAGACGGTCGATCTAACCCACCGTCTCCAGAAACACAAAGTGCCCTACGAAGAAATCGTTATCCCCGACGACACCCATCATTTCCTCCGTCACACCAACTGGCTCAAGATCGCTACCGCAACAGCAGACTTTTTTGATCGAAAGCTCAAGTAGAGTTCTCCCGCGCTACACGCTAACCTGTAGTAGATGCCCGGCCCGCTCTCTAACCCCCAACTCAAGCACCTTCGTGGTCTCGCCCACAATGCTCCCCCTGCGCTGCAACTCGGCAAGAAAGGCCTCACCCCCGAGTTCCTTCAGGTCTTCGAATTCACTCTCTCAAACCAGGAACTCATCAAGCTCCGCTTCGCCAACTTCAAAGAAGAACGCAACGAACTCTCTGCTTCACTAGTTGCCTCGACAGGTGCCGCTTTGGTCTCTCTCGTCGGCCACACCGCCGTCTTCTACCGCCAGAGCCCAGACCCCGACAAACGCAAGATCGTCCTCCCCCGCCCAGCAACACAGAAGAAGGATTAACCATGCCAGACGGAAACGAAGAACGCGAAGACCTGCGAACACGACTCGAAGAACATAAGCGCGAAAACATAGAGACCTGGATCGAGCGAGAAGATCTTATTGACGACGAACCCGAGCGCGTCGACTCTTAACCGCAAAAAGGGCAATAACCGAAGGCAGCACTGGGAACAAAGTCCCCCAATAGGGTCATATGTATTTGTTTTGAAGCCGTTTTCCCGATCAAACTGGAAGCAAACGCCAAAGCTTCACTTGCTCAACCGATCACCTTATCTTTGCTCCACAGATTGACCGTGAAGAAAACCAGACGCTAAATGACTAAGTCCACCGCGCAATCGCTTTGACGATCAAATCCCTGGATGTCGGTTTGGTGAGGTAATCGTCCATCCCCGCAGCCAAGCATCGGTTCTGGTCCCCGTGCATCGCATTTGCCGTCATTGCGATCACAGGGGTTCTACGGTGATTCCCCTCCTGCTTGCGAATCTCCCTCGTGGCCTCATAGCCGTCCATTTCAGGCATCATGCAGTCCATCAGGATCAGGTCATAAACTGTACGCGAGGCCATCTCCACTCCTTGCCGCCCATCCTTTGCAATCTCAACTTCGCATCCCAATTTCTTCAAAATGCCTGCGCACACTTGCTGATTCGTAACATTGTCATCGACAACAAGTACAAGGAGCGGTTTTCTTCGTGCACCCGCTTCAGGCACCTCTGCGTTAACTTGCACCAAAGACGCATCTCCTCTCACACGTTCACCCTCAGCAAGAGGAAGTTCCAAAGTGAAGGTCGACCCCAAACCCACTTTGCTGGTACAGACGACTGTGCCCCCCATTAATTGGGCCAGCTGTAGCGAAATCGCAAGGCCGTGTCCAGTCCCTCCTCTCTTCCGGGTAGTCGACGAATCCAGTTGCTGAAACTTCTGAAAGAGCAATTTCTGTTGGTCCAGCGGAATCCCGGTGCCTGT
>JBKJUN010000107.1:0-1296 GCA_046590555.1 Bryobacter sp.
CTACTGCCGAAAGGGAGGATCGTTCATATTTCAGGAGCCGGGCACAACGTGCATTTAGAAGACAGGTCGCGAGTGATCGCGGTGATGCGCGAGTTTCTGGCCGGAATCTAGGCTCTCGGCGACCACATCATAAAGCCGGACTCCCTTCAGAATTTCAAAGTGCGTCCCCGGGTAGGATTCGAACCGACAACCCTTGGGTTAAGAGCCTGACGATCTGCCGTTGAGTTCCAGAGGAACAATGAATCAAACAACAAAGGAAGCTCCACGCATCCGAGTTAGTGGCGTGAGCCCGTCGAAATCCTACCAGAGCAGCTTGATTCCCAGTTGCACCTGGCGCGGGTAGTTGGAATTCGGCGCGCTTACACCCGCTCTTATAATCGACCCAAAGGTCGTGTTCGCGGGGGTGTTGTCAAATATGGATTTGAACTTCTATCCGTGACCAGACAAGGCAGCCCGAAACGGCATTCCCAGCCGATCTGGTGATAGTACTGCTGTAAATTGCGTCCCCTCATCATGATGATCCAGAGTTCCGCTTTCAGCTCTAAGCAATCTCCCGCACCGGCAAATCCAGCCGCTGCTGCGGATTCCCCACACACAGTTGCTCCACCAGCGCCTCCCGGTGCATCTCGCTACCATCAATGGTCACAAGTTTCAACTTACCCCAAAGCCCCCGCCTCCTTATCGCTTCTATCGTCCCAATCGAAGACGCCTCACTTGAAGCAAAATTCCCGTCGAGCCTCGCATGGGCAGTCAAGAAATTCTCAGATGCGGAAGACTTGCGAAGTATCTGGCGGCGGCAACAATTTCTTCGTCCTGGATCGCCTTTGCGGTGTGGCTCATGTTGATCGGCGGCGCTCTGCCCTAGACGAAAGATTTTCGGCTTCCATCGCGAAATGCCTTCATCTGGCCGACGAAGTAGGTGAAAGGCAAGCCAGCCAGTCGCGCGTTTTCGGGTCGCCCTTTGCCCGCAGATTCGGCTCTTTGTTTGCAACCAGAAAAAACAAGGGAAAAAGGAAGACTAAAGGAAGAGAGCGATTCACTCTGGAAACCATGCTATCAAGCAAGTAATTTGCTGACGCTGGCATTCGAGTGGTCCCCCTCGATCTGGCTAGGGCTTGGGAGCTGCTTCCGTTGGGCCGGAGAGTGGGATGGGGATGATGCCGCCCGGCTCATTGCCGTCGAGTTCGAGCACTTCGCGGAAGGATTCCTCAATGGTGCGCACGGCATAGCTCAACTGGTGGAGCCATGCGCCCCAGAACTGCGGGATGGCGGGCACCTGGCGGGTCTCGCGGATCT
>JBKJUN010000236.1:0-8806 GCA_046590555.1 Bryobacter sp.
TCTTCGACGTCGACATGCTCGAAGGCAAGACTCTCGGCATCCTCGGCTACGGCGATATCGGCAAAGCCGCCGCCAGACGCGCCAAGGCTTTCGACATGAAGATCATCGCCGTAGCCGAGGATGCCGAGAGTCTTGCCTTCGAGCATGTCGACGTCGAAGACATCCCACTTGCCCGAGGTTTGACTCTTACGCATGCGGTTGAGATCTTTGGCGAAGTAGAGCATGGCGGCAAGGCAGTATTCACCGAGAGACTGGCTGTAGGCACCCTTGGCGTTGGTGACGGGGATGTCGGATTGACGGAGCCGCGTGGCCATCAGGTGGTCGACGCCGGCCGAGAGTGAGTGGAGCCACTGGAGCTTTTCGGCTTTGTCGATGGCTGCCTTGACAGTGACGCCAGAGGCGCCGACTCCGGTGAGGATGATGTCGGCGTTGGGAGCGAGCTCTTCGGCGCGGGCGATTTCTTTGGTGACTTCGTAGGTGACATCCGGGCCCAATTCCGGGAGGAGGCTGAGGTAGCTGCCGGTGGGTTCGGCGATGACGAGCAGGTTTAGAGAAGGCATAGGTTAATTTGTTAGGATATCGTGCCTGAAGCGGTTGCTACGATGAAGGTGTGTTAGAAGTCTGTAATTGTGGAACGCAACTCGTTGAAGGTGCCAAGTTTTGTCACCGGTGCGGAAAGCCAACGTTTGAGATGCCAGTGGATGAGGAAGTGGAAGCAGTTCCGCAGGAAGTAGAGCAACTGCTCGATAAGGTTGAACTCAGCAGTTCGGTGGCAGAGATCAATTTCAGCAATGGTGCTGCGGTGAGGGTGGCGTTGCTGGTTGCGGCGATCTCAATGGTTTTGTTTGTGCCGCTGGCTGGCTTTAGTGGCATGCCGCTATTGGGGATTATTCTGCCGACACTGGCTGGAGGGGTTTTGAGTGTCTGGTTTTACCAACGCCGGACGGGTGCCAATCTGACGGTGCTGGCCGGGGCGAGGATGGGCTGGATCACCGGGGTGTTTCTGTTTGCGCTGTTTTTGATTCTGTTTACGATTAGCGTGATTCCGGCGATTGAGTCCGGGGAGATGCAGAAGATTCAGGAAGCGGCGTTGCAGGGAAGTTTTTCTGAAGCAGATATGGGGCGGTTGAAGGAGATATTTGAGAACCCTGTGATGCTTGGCTTGTCAATCCTGTTGTTTATGGGGATTTATTTCGTCGGGGCCACTACGCTGAGCAGTCTCGGTGGAATGCTTGGTGCGAAGCTGCTGGGCCGCAACGAAAGTCTTTAGGGCGAGGCCGCCCATCAGTACCCAGACCGCGAGGCGCATGTTGTCGCTGAGGGTGAAGTAGGCCGAGAGGGCGATGAATGCGTAGGCGGTGAGTGCCAGTGCGAGTTTTAGGTTGCTGATCATGGCATGTTGTAGGAGAAGCCGAACTGGAGCCGGATGACTTCGCCTTTGAATTCCGGTGGGAGAGCGGGGAATGGGTTGGAAGCACTGATGCCGGCTACTGCAGCGCGGTCTAATGATTCTGTGCCGGAGGGGCCTGAGATCACTAGCTTTGGGACACGCCCGTCTTTGCTGATCGAGAACTGAATCATGGTTCTGCCGCGGCGTCCGTAGCGTGAGCTTTCGGGGATGACAGCGAACCAGTTGCGACGGACGATGGCGAGGATGCGCTTGAGGTAGGGGCGGAAGTCGACACCTTGCGGGTCGCTTAAGAGTTCAAGGCTTGAGCCGATTTGATTCTGGGGCTGCATCGGATTCGTTTGAGAGGGTAAGTCTGTAACGATCTGGCCGCTGGTGCCTTGTGAGCCAGGGATACTTTGGCGCATCAGTTCGTCGATACTTTGCCGCTTCATTTCGGGGATGCGCCCGTCTTCGCTGCCTTTTTTGACTCCGGCCATTTGGCCTGCGTTTTCAAAGGGGCTTCGCTTGGGTTGCTCGAGGGGCTTCATCTCTGGTGGTGTTATTTGGGGCGTACCGAGTTGTGCGAGGGTGCGATTGTCGGGAATCGTGGCCTGGATTTGCGGTGGAGCTTCTACAGGGCGTGGGGCTGGCTCGGCTTTTTGCGCTGGTGTTGGTGGCGGGATGTAAGTCTTGGGAGCCCGCTTCCGCTGCATGTTGGCGGTGAGGTCGTCGAGGGTGAGTTCCTGTTTGACTGGACCTTTATTGGGTTCTTTTTGCGTGAGCTCGAAGCGCGGGGCTACCAGCGGAGTGACTTTGCGTTCGACTTGTTGGAGGTCGAAGGGGTTGCGGGGATTGCTCTCAAAGACGCTTCTGGGCGTGACCATAATGATGCCGAAGAGAATCAGGTGCACCAAAACGGAGAGGATCGAGACGAGGCCGATTTTTGGACGGAATGAGCCGTCGTCCCAGTCTCGAATGAGATTGAGATCTTCAATGGTCCGGTCAATTGGATCAGTAGGAAGGATAGCCGGCAACTTTCAGAGTTTCGGAGACAACGCCTGCGTGTAATTCAATTTTACCCACTACATCGAGGGCCACCTTCAATGCTCTTAAGGACGTCTCTCCATCTACTTTTGGTTTCTCGCGGGTTGTGACGCTGTTCAGGAATGCTTCGAGTTCGAGGCGCAGGGGTTCGTTTTTGACGACGAGTTGGGGTTTGATGCGAACCTGTCGCTGGGGTCCGATTTCGATTCCGAAAAGTTCTTGTTTTGCGTAATCCATGCTGAGGTAGGCGCCGGGTTGGAAGACACGGAGCTTGCGGACCTTTTCTGTAGACGCGCGGCTGGCGGTAAGGTTTGCGATGACGCCGCCGGGGAATTCCATGCGTACGTTTGCGATGTCGACTTTCTCACTCAGGATGTGGATGCCGGCAGCCTGGATGCCGACGGGTTCTTTTCCGGTGAGGGCGAGGAGGATCTCGATATCGTGAATCATCAGATCGAGCACGACGTCGACGTCGAGGCTGCGCGGGGTGAAGACGCTGAGGCGGTGGATCTCGAAGAAGAGCGGGAGGGTGATAGCTTTTTCGAGGGCGGTGACAGCGGGGTTGAAGCGTTCCAGGTGGCCCACCTGGAGGATGCGCTGGTGTTGGGTTGCCAGGTTGACCAGATGTTGGGCTGATTGGATGTCGAGAGCGATGGGCTTCTCGACAAGGATGTCGAGACCGGCTTCGAGGAGTTGGCCGCCGACTTCTGAATGGGCAATGGTTGGGACAGCTACGACGCAGGCTTGCGAGGCGTGGGCAAGGGCATCGAGCGAGTCGAAGGCTTGAACACCAAACTCGGTGGCTGCTGCTGCTGCGGTTGCTTGATCGCGATCATAGATGCCGGTGAGGGTGGCACCGGGAAGATCTTTGAGGACTCGAATGTGGTTGCGTCCAAAGGCACCTGCGCCAGCGACGGCGATGCGGACTGATTTCTCGTGACTTTCCAAACTACTAGTATTTCATCTGCGTTATGATTCCCATTCGGAGTCTCAAAATTGAAATCCTTCTTTCGGGGCAGTGCAGCCCTATTTGTTCTGTTCGGTCTGGTTACCACCTGCTCTGAAGCGCAGCCCCAAATCAAGCGCAAGAGGGTGCTTGCGATCGGTGAAACACGTGGTTTTCATCATGACGCAACCTCGACGGCTCTGCACATGATTTACGACCTTGGCAAAGAAACAGGGCTCTGGGATACGTACATCCAAACGAGCAGTGAATTCATTACAAAGAAAAAGCTGGGTGGAAACAAGCGGAATCTGGATTACTTTGACGCCGTATATTTTCATACGACGGGTGAGCTGGTAATGGATGACGAGCAGAAGGCGGCGCTACTGAGCTTTGTGAAGGATGACGGCAAGGGCTTTATTGGCGGGCATACGGCGATTGATACCAACTACCAATGGCCGGAGTATGGCGAGATGGTGGGCGGTTATTTTGATAGCCATCCCTGGAATACGTTTGATGCTCCGGTGATTGTTGAGGATCGTGAGCACCCGATCACTGCACACTTTCCAAAGGCGTTTGTCATCAACGATGAGATTTATCAGGCGAAGGCTTATTCGCGCGATAAGGTGCGTGTGCTGGCGCGGCTCGATGAATCGAAGCTCGATATGAAAGCCAAAAATATTCGTCGCACGGATGGGGATTTTGCTGTTGCGTGGGTGAAGGACTATGGTAAGGGCCGTGTGTTTTATTCGACCTTTGGACATCATGATCAGGCATTGAACCGGCCCGATATTCGCAAGATGTATACCGAGGCGATCAAGTGGGCGCTGAAGCTGACTGAGGGTGATGCTACACCTCGCCCCAGGCCTTCTAACTAATGGATTACTTCCCCCTTGTACTCAGTCTGGAAGTCGCGATTGCTGCTACAGCGATCTCGCTGGTGATTGCATTGCTTGCTGCCTGGGCTTTGAGTTTTCTTGAATTCCGGGGGAAGGATTTGCTGGATGCGGCAATCACGCTGCCTCTGGTATTGCCCCCTACGGTGCTTGGTTATTATTTGCTGATCGTGCTGGGGCGCGAATCGTGGTTGGGGCATGCGTGGGAATCGTTGACAGGTAGCCCGCTTGTGTTTACCCCGAAGGCGGCGGTGATTGCAGCTATCGTTCACTCGGCGCCGTTGCTGACGAAGTATCTTCGGGCGGCGATAGAAAGTGTGGACCCTATCTACATCAAGGCGGCGCGGAGTCTTGGATTGCCTGAGTGGATGATTTATCTTCGCGTCGTGTTGCCGTTGTGCCAGCGGGCGATTGCTGCTTCGGCAGTGCTCGCTTTTGCGCGCAGTCTTGGGGATTTTGGAGTGACGATCATGATTGCCGGGAACATCCCAGGCAAGACACAGACTCTTTCTGTTGCGATCTACGACGCCGTGGAATCGGGGAATGCGTCGCTGGCCCGGACACTAGTTTTGATTGTGTCGGCGATTGGGTTGCTTGTGGTTTGGGTCGCGAATCGAATGAATCCGCCGCAGGCGTTGCGTAGTTAAAGAGATGCTCGAAGTACGTCTACAGAAGCGCTTTTCACCGTCGGGGGATTCTGCCGGCTTTGAGTTGAATGCCCAATTTCAGGTGGGTGCGGGGACTACCGTTTTGTTCGGCCCCAGCGGATCGGGCAAGTCTTTAACGCTGGATTTGATCGCGGGATTTTCGAAGCCGGATGGTGGGCGTATTTTGCTTAACGACCGGTTGCTCGTCGATGTGGGGACTGGCGTGTTTCTGCCGCCACAGCAGCGGGATTGCGGGTATCTGTTTCAGCGTCATGCGCTGTTTCCGCATATGAACCTACGGGAGAATCTGGCCTTTGCCGCTACTTCACTTCCGAAGCTGGAGCGGCATCGCAAGGTGAACCAGTTGCTTGAGTCTTTCCGCTTGACCGAGATTGCGGGGCGCAAGCCGAATGAAGTTTCTGGCGGGCAGCGGCAACGTTGCTCGATTGCGCGGGCATTGGTGGTTGAGCCTGCGGTGCTGTTACTGGATGAGCCCTCAACGGGGCTTGATACTACGCTTCGGCATGAGTTCTATGAAATCCTGGCGCGGATTCGTGATGAGTTTGCGGTGCCGGTATTGCTTGTGACGCATGATCTGGAAGAAGCGTTTATCCTTGCCGATCAGATGCATGTTTTGATTGACGGCCGGATAGCGCAGTCGGGGACTCCGCGCGAGATTTTGAATCAGCCTGCTTCTGCCGGGGTGGCTGATTTGCTGGGTCTGTTTAATCTTTTGCCGGCCGAGATCAAGCAATTAGACCCTGGTGCGAATCGAAGCAAGCTGCGGTGGAACGATGTGGAACTTGAAGGGCCTTATTATCCGGCTCGATTGCTTGGGGATCGAGTGACGGTGTGTGTGCGTCGTGACGAGATTTCTGTGACGCCGAAGATGGGGAAGGCGGAGAAGGGCAGCCTTGTGCTGACGCTTGAGGCTGCTTCTGAGACTGCCAGGACTGCGCTGCTGCACTTTGCGGGTGGGTTGATTGTGGAGTTGCCGCTGGAGGAGTTCGCCGAAAATAGGCATCACAATGAGTGGACGCTTCGTTTCCCTACGAGCACGCTGCGAATCCTGTGATCCGGCATTGCATCAGTACTGGGGATCTGGCGAGGCTGCCTGAGGCGGATGTAATCCAGTTGAGGGCGAAGGATCTCGATGCTGGGGAGTTGTTGGTGCGGGCGCAGCGGTTGCGGGGCAGGTTTCACGGGAAGCTTCTGATTAATGACCGTATGGATGTTTGTCTGGCGGCGGGGGCTGATGGGGTGCATCTGCCCTCGCGTCGTATTGCCCCGTTGGTGCTGAAGGAGCGGTTTGGTTCGCACTTGATTGTAGGTGTCTCTTGTCACTCGCTTGATGAGGTGCTTCGCGCTGAAGCAGAGGGGGCGGATTATGTTTATCTGAGCCCAATCTTTGAGAGTGCTTCGAAGCCAGGGTATGGGCCGGCACTTGGTGTTGCTGCTCTTGCGGCAGTTGTGGAGCGGGTCAGAATTCCAGTATTGGCTCTGGGCGGTGTGAGTCGCGCGAACGAGGCACTGTGTCTTGAAGCGGGCGCTGCCGGGATCGCCGGTATTTCTTACTTCAATCACCTGGGGTAATCGTAGCCTTTGCGGTAGTTGCGGGCGAGGAGCTTGTTGGCCGCAGCTTCATTGGTGATGATTTCTTTCTTGCCATCCCAGTCGAGGCTCTTGCCGTACTTAAGTGAGGCGATGGCGAGCATGCTCATTGCGGTGGCCTGATGGCCTTTTTCGATGTCGCAGGCGGGGAGACGTTTGGCGGCGATGGAATCGAGGAAGTCTTTCCAGAGCTCACGGATGTTCTGACCATCGGGGGCGTTGAGTTGTGGCTCGACGTGGATAGTGGGCTTTTTGGCGTCGGAGGGGAAGAAGGTCCAGCCGTCGCGCCAGCCCATGTGGAAGGTGCCTTCGGTGCCATAGAAATAGCAGCCGATGGCGGCCTTCTCGGCATTGTTGTTGGCGTAGAGGCGATGCTCCCAGGTGCAACGGAAGCTTTCGAATTCAAAGCTTGTGATCAGGGTGTCTGGTGCATCGGTATTGTCCTGACGGATGAAACGACCGCCGGTTGAGAAGACTTTGCGGGGGAACTTTTCGTCGGTCCACCAGAGGAGCTGGTCGAACCAGTGGATGCCCCAGTCGCCGACAGTGCCGTTGGCGAAGTCCATGAACTGCCTGAAGCCTCTGGGATGAATTGTTTTGTTGTAGGGGCGGTAAGGGGCTGGCCCGCACCAGGCGTCCCAATCGAGCCCCGCTGGAGCTTCGCTATCGGGTGTTTTGACGCCGGGGCCGCCGGCACTGCCCACGAAGGCGCGGACCATGCCGATCTTGCCTACCTTGCCGCTCTTGAGGAATTCCATGCCTGAGATGCAATGAGGAGACATGCGGCGGTGGGTGCCTACCTGGACGAGGAGCTGGGTGTCTCGTGCGGTCTTGAGCATGGCGGAGCCTTCGCGCAGGGTGTGGCTGATGGGTTTCTCGACATAGACATGGGCGCCGGCTCTGAGTGCAGCGATGACGGGAAGGGCGTGCCAGTGGTCTGGGGTTGCGACGATGCAGATCTCAGGTTTTTCCTTGGCCAGCATCTCGCGATAGTCGCGGTAGTGTTTCGGTTGATCGCCGGTGAGTTTGGCTACTTCTGCTGCGGTTGAGGCTAGAGCGCGTTCGTCGACGTCAGAAATGCCCACGATTTTTGACTGACCTGCCTCCATTGCGCAGCGAAGGATGTTGTTGCCCCACCAGCCCGCGCCGATGATGGCAGTACGGTACCTGGTACTGTTTTGAGCCCATAGTGGAGCAGACAAAAATAAGGCAGTTCTTCTAGTCATGGAGTTATGTATACTGTGGAAGCTCCCCCGGCACAAGTGATTATTTTCGTCGATGCCGCAATCCAACGAATTTCTACTACATAACCTTGCTCATGAGCTGCGTCAGCCTCTCAGCACGATCGAATCGATCGCGTATTACCTGGAGCTTGCGTTGCCTCATGGTGACCCCCGTGTGCTCGAACAATTGACACGTCTTCGACATTTAGTCGAGCAGAGTGGCTGGATCCTGAATGATACGCTTTCGCTTGCGCGGCCAACATTCGTGAATCCAGCAGCGGTGGATCTGGATGAGATCCTGAGTGAGTTTGTTTTCGAACAAGTGCAGCACGATTCGCATTGGCCTCACTTCGATCTCGAACTTTCAGGTGCGCCGGTGTGGATGGATTTCCAACAGGCGCGTGAAATGGTGCACGGGATCTGCCGGTTCTTTTGCACGATGGCCAAGTCTGGCACTGAGATCCATGTGGAGACGCGTGTTCTGTCTGGTGGTGGCATCCTGTTGCGTGTCAGAGCCGAGGGCCAGAGTGGGGACGATTCGAGTCTGCCTCCCGGCTCTAATTTAACGCTGGAATGGATGGAGAGGATTGCCGCTCAAAATTCAGCGAAGATGGTTATTCAACTTCTTGATCCGGCTCGGCTGGAGTTGACCGTGGAAGTCCCGCCTGCTCCGCTAGAGCATTCAGGGTTTCCTGAATTTGACGAAGCTGAAGCTTCGTTTGGGGTAGCCGGGCTACCAGAGCCAGTTGCTCAAGGTAGTCTCTAAGCGGTCTAGCCGGAGTGCCCCAGACTGGCTGGCCGGCGCGTACTATTTTTGAAGTCAATACTCCACAGCCAGAGCCCAAAATTGCGCCGCTTTCGATGCGAGCCTTGTCACCGATTCCTACCTGACCGCCGATGATGGCGTGATCTTCTACTACGACCCCGCCTGAGAGACCAGTTTGAGCTGCGATTACGACATGGTCGCCGATCTGGCAGTTGTGGGCGATGTGGACCATGTTGTCGAGCTTGACTCCATTGCCGATGAGGGTGAGGCCCAGGGCTGCACGGTC
>JBKJUN010000593.1:0-2554 GCA_046590555.1 Bryobacter sp.
GAAGGTCGGCAGTTCGAATCTGCCCGTTCCCACCACTCACTTCTGCATGCCTTTGCGATACACCAGCTCAAATCCTGGCTTGCTGCCATAAGACAAGGAGCTGGTACTGCTGGACAAATCCGGAGTTGCGCGTGACCCTGGCACTGATACCTTTGGCTTGGCCAATCCCGCAGCCGGATCCTCGCTCTTAACGTTGGTCGATTTCGTAACAGGTCTGGCCCCGGAAGGTCTCGCTTCGAGCCTTTCAATGTCAGCCTTGAAAACAGCCTTCTGCTCATTCTTCAGCACCAGAACTGTGCCTTCCTCAATGGCTTCGTCGATCTCCCCAACCAAAGGTTCTTTAATTCCAGCCGGAAAACCCCTAATCTCGGTGCCACTCTTCAGTGCCTTCACCTTAGACCAGGCATCCTCGGCCGCGACGCTGGAAAAAATCAAGAAGAAGCCAGCCAGAATTACTCTCATAAGCAAATCATAGCCCCGGCAACGATTGCTTGAACCTCCTACCAGTGCCGCAAACTTAGGTACCAACCTCAAAACCAAATGCCTAAACGTAAGTGCTTAGTAGGTATCTTTTTCTGTGTTTCTAAAAGGCCCCTGGACTTACCATCGCTTTCAAGCGTTATGGTACGAAAATACTGGCAACAAACACCACTCCTGATTCTCACGCTCGCCCTGCCCATCGCCGGGCAAACAGTGTCGTCGACACCACCAAATTTGCCGAAGCCAATGTCAGCCTCCAGAACCCAATTCCCACTATCTCCACGGTAGATCCAACCGAGCTCAATATCGGTAATACAACACTGATCGTCAAATGCGGTCACAACTCAATTCATCAGCGCAACCGAACTGCGTGCTGCCGTGAGTATGCCCAATGCGCAGCAGTATTGCGTTATCGTCCAGAACCCCGCGCCTGCCGCAGCAAACTCAGCGCAGAAGTGCTTTACCGCCCGCGCAGCGATCACGGTTAGCACCTCTCCACTTACAGCCACAGTTCGCGGAGGTGCAACTCGCAACTTCACCGCAACAGTAACAAAATCACCACCACCGGCACCATTGCCAGCGACGGTACCTTCACTTCACCATCGGACAGGTAACTGGCCCTGCCATAATCAATGGCGGCAACGGCCTGGACCTCAGTGGCTCCGATAGCTCGGCCACGGCAAATGCCCGCGACGCCGCATTCCAGCAGGTCATCAACTTCCAGTCCGGCCTCACCCTGGTGCAGGCAGCCAATCGGACCATCAACAACGGTACACACCACGCCTGGGGCAGTCACCAATTGATGATGGGTGGTGCAGTCAACGGTGGCAGTATGTACGGCACCTTCCCCAATTTCGCCGTCGAGGGCCCTGATGATGCTGGCAACCGTGGTCCCTGGTTGTCTTCAACATCAGTGGAACAATATGGCGCAACCATGTGGTCCTGGTTTGGCGTAAACTCCGTTCAACTCGATTCGGTCTTCCCTAACCTGATTAACTTCCCAACCCGCAACCTTGGCTTCATGAAGTAAACGGAATCTACTTCACAATCTACTTAACAACAGCCACGCGCAACTCAGGGCTGGCGACTCCGCTAACAATCACCACTAGCGGATGTTCGCCAGCCCCGATTGCTTCCGGCACAACCAGGTTTGCCTGCCCGAGCCCGATAAAGCCCGGTGTCGCCCCAAGAAACAAACGTTCGGCGTTCTGCCCACCAATCCGAACCTCCCAGGGAACTTGGCGATTCACTCCAATCCCCGTTAGATAAACCACCAGCGGCCTGCCCGCCTTCACAGGCTTCTGCAGACTATTCAACGCCCCGTCATCAAAGTTCTGCGCCACAAAAGCAGCCGGTGCAGCCTCCGTCACCCAGAACATCGTCTCCGGGCTCCGCACTCCATCCCTTACCACCTCTACCCGCGCCGTTCCAATCCGCGCATTTCCCGGCAGAGCAAAATTCACCTGATTTGCTGTAGCTGCAAAAACAGTCGCATTCAAGTTTCCATTCACCAACACCTGCGTCTGCCCGCCCTCGCGCCACAGCCCCGTCCCGAAGAGGCTCACGATTGATCCAAGAGCAACGGGCCTGGTGTCAAAGCTCGCGCCGTTAACAACCCCGCCACGGGCCACACAAGGCATATCAGCTTCATTGCTGCCTCCCTGCACCACCTGCACCACCTGCCCACCAATCCGCAAGTCTGCGCTCCGTCTGCTGCTGCCACCATTGCCCGCCACCTCGATGCGCCCCTCCCGCACACTCACCCAACTGCTATTGCTCTCCACACCCACCTCACACCCAAGCGGATTCTCAAACTCCACCAGCGCCCCTTCCGGCTGCGAACCAAAGCAATAATTGCGACGGGCCAACGCAATCGAACACCCAGCACCACTAGCCACACCGCCCCTCAGCCCTGGCAGATAGCTGTAAAGAACATTCCCCGGGCACTCGGTCGTCCCGCTTGCCCTTGGGCTCAAGCCCGCATCACGGTGGCCGCTAATCACATTCAACGTCAGCCCACTGGCGGCATGCAAGGTCTGCCCACTACCATCCAGCTTTAGCCGTGAAGCATGCC
>JBKJUN010000682.1:0-10906 GCA_046590555.1 Bryobacter sp.
CCGGTCCAGTAAGGGGCACCGCTACCCAGTGCGTCGAAGACAAAACCAGCGAAGAGCGGGCCGACTATTCGGGTGGAACTGAGGATGGCTTGCGAGGAGCCGAGCACGGTACCTTGCTCGCGCTCTCCAACGCGCCGGGAAATCATGCCGGTGAGCATTGGAGCAGCGATGCCGTTGCCGAAGGCCATGATGGCGATAGCCGGGTAGAGATGCCATGAGGCTTGCGAGAGGCTGATGCCGAGGAAGCCGATCGACATCGCGGTCAAGCCTGTGATGCAGGTGGTGACGGGGTTCAGTGTTTTGGGCATCTTCCGGACGACTACGCCTTGCATGAAGATGCTAAGGCAGCCGATGTAGACGAAGATCCAGGCATTGTCTTGCGGCCCCATCTGGAAGCGCTTGAGGGTGAAGACGGCGAAGTTTGATTGCAGGGCGCTGAAGGCGACGTTGACTACGAAGATCGCGATCAGGATGGCGCGGATCGAATCGCGGGAGAGTGCCTGCGAGATCTTGAGGAAAGGGTTGGCGTCGGAGAGTTGCAGCTTGGCTGTACTTCGCTTTTCAAGTGACAGGCTTTCGGGGAGCATGAAGTAGCCGAAGACTGCGGCAAGAAGACAGAGCGTTCCAGCGGCGTACGCAGGGGCTGCGAGGCTATAGGTGCTGAGGAATCCACCAAAGGCGGGGCCAATGACGAAGCCCAAACCGAAGACCGCGCCGATCAGGCCGAAGCGCTTCATGCGGTCTTCGGGCGGGGTAACGTCGGCAATGTAGGCCTGTGCTGTGGAGATACTGCCGCCGGTGATGCCTTCGAGGACCCGGGCGAGCATGAGCAGCCACAGTGTGTTGGCCCAGCCGAAGAGAAAGTAGGCAAAGGATGAACCCAGGATATTGCAGAGAATGACCGGGCGGCGTCCGATGCGGTCACTAAGAGCGCCAAGGAAGGGGCTGGCAATGAATTGTGCGATCGAGAAGGCGGCACTAAGGAAGCCAACCGTCATGGCGTCGGTGCGGTATTGCTGGGCATAGTAAGGCAGCACCGGAATGAGGACACCAAGCCCGAGTACATCGAGGAAAATTGTTGCGTAGACGAGGATTAGGGCGCGAGACACTTAAACTAGGATGCCAGTTCTTGCTTAAGTAGCCAGAGTATTTCTGCAACGCTCCATGCCTGGGCAGGCGTGCCGCCTTCTCGCTGGGGGGGATCACCATCATAAACTTCGGCCAATTGGCCCAGGCAGCCGGTGTTCAGTTCGTGGTTTGCGAAGTTCGTGAGAAGTTGTTTGAGCCGCTGTTTTTCAGTCTCGGCATGGGGGCGGATCTTCAGGCAGGCTCGGGCATAAGGCCCGAAGAGCCAGGGCCAGACGGTGCCCTGATGGTAGGCACTGTCGCGTTCGAACGGACCTCCTTCAAAGCGAGGACGGTAGCTTGCTTCGCCGGGGGCCAGGGTGCGGAGGCCCATTGGCGTAAGTAGAGTTCGTTCGACTGTTTCGAGGATCAACTCGGCTTTGCTGCGGATCACCAGCGGATAGGGGAGCGAGAGGGCGAAGAGCTGGTTTGGGCGGATCTGGCTGTCACCGATAACGTCGTTGAGGCAAGACTTGTCTGGGTTCCAAAAAGAATTGGTGAAGCCGGCAATGGCCTGGTTGGCCATGCTGCCGAATTTGGACTCGGAAGCGAAGTCGCCGCGTTCGCGAGCCCAGCCGGTCATGAGTCTCAGGGCGTTGTACCAGAGAGCGTTGATCTCGACTGGTTTACCTGAGCGTGGTGTGATGGCGATGCCATTGCAGCGGGCGTCCATCCAGGTAATCTGGGTCTCGGGCGTTCCGGCGCTGAGGAGGCCGTCGGCGGGGTCGCAGTAAATCCCGAAGTGAGTTCCGCGGGCCATGGTCTCGAGCATCTCGCGCATTGGGGCGAAGAAGCGGTCCTTGAAGAGCTGCTGGTTGCCACCGCATTCGAGCCACTGCCAGACGGCGATGTAGAGCCAG
Organism: Bryobacter sp.; assembly: GCA_046590555.1. Taxonomy (GTDB): domain Bacteria; phylum Acidobacteriota; class Terriglobia; order Bryobacterales; family Bryobacteraceae; genus Bryobacter. The sequence goes on from JBKJUN010000682.1 coordinate 1,986, forward strand.
AGGGTGGCGTCGACGGAGTTGTACTCAGGGGATGAGCCGTCATCGGTAATGCGGTTGGGGATCAGTCCGTCGCGACGTAGAGCAAGGAAGTTGTCGATGGTGCGGCCGGCGGCATCGAGTTTGTTGCGGGCGAGGAAGAGGCCGGGCAGCGAGATGAAGGTGTCGCGGCCCCAGTCGGTGAACCAGGGATAACCGGCGATGACGCTGTTGTTGAAGATGAAGTGTTCGGCTGCGTTTGAGAGCCGGTCTTCCAGACAGTGCGGGGTAGGGAATCGGCTCTCCTTGGCTTCGATTGCCTTGAGGAGCTTGAGCGGGTCGAGGGGGCCTGGGTCCTTATCGAGACTACAGACAAGATAGACCCACGTGTCGGCGCGGAGACTAAAGTGGAGGAGGCCGGGCGTCCAGAGGTCTTCTTCAAAGTCGAGGCCACGGTTGCGGTCGACGGCATATTGGAAGCGCCGGTACCAATCGGGGTGGTGCTCAAAGCTGGTAGCGTCGCTGCGAATGTAGAGGGTAGCGCCGGGGCGGCTGAGCTTTAGATTTCCTTCAATTGCCCATTCATTTTCCGGGCTGGCGAATTGGAGTGAGTGCTGCGGGCGGCCGGCCAGGAAGGGGCGGAGATCGAGGGTCGCGTTTTCCGAGCAGCAGTAGCGGACGAGTACGGCGGGCTCGCCGTCAATGAGCATGACTTCTTTGATTAGGGTGGCTTCGCCGATTCGGTAGAGCCAGCTCGGGTATGGGGCGAGGCGGAATTCGCTGAGGAGTTCGTAGCCTTTGGGCGCAACAGTGCCGGGGTACTGGTGGGCGGCCAGCTCGTAGGTCTGACCATCAAGGTGGAGGCGGTCTTCGAGGCTGCTGAGCCAGACGTGGGTTGGTTTGCCCGAATTGAGGAGGCTATGGTAACGGCGGGTTCGAATGCCAGCGACAGTGCCCATGGCGTAGCCCCCGATGCCGTTTGTGTCCAACCATTCGAGAGTGAAGTCCCTGCAGAGGGCAGCCTCGACGAACGCATCCGAGCGCATTAGTGGCCGTTGCTTGAGGTTTGTTCTTCTACGATGAGCGGCTTGAAGTCCGTCGGTAACTGAGTGAGCATCTGCTCTTTGCGGTAGACCAGCGTTGAGGTGTTGTAGCTGGCGATCTCGAAGTCGTGGCCATGGGTGATAGCGTCAGTGGGGCAGGCCTCGACACAATAGCCGCAGAAGATGCAGCGGGAGTAGTCGATGTTGTAGACGCTGGCGTAACGTTCGCCACCGGAGATACGGCCTTCTGCGGTGTTTTCTGCTGCTTCAATATAGATGCAGTTGGCTGGGCAGGCTGCGGCGCACAGGAAACAACCGACGCACTTCTCAAGGCCATTCTCGTCACGCTGCAGGACGTGGACGCCGCGGAAGCGTTCTTCGAATACAGCGGGACCTTCCGGATAGGCTTCCGTTACGGTCGGCTGGAGCATCTCCATAAAAGTGATGCCCATGCCTTTGGCGACAGCGGCCGCGTTATTTAGGATTTGGTTGATCAGTGCCATCTCTACCTTTCAGTTTACTAGTTTGGCAACTGGGTTGAGCCCATGAGGTGTTCGTCGATCGACCGGGCGGCCCGGCGACCTTCTGCGATGGCCCAAACGATGAGGGATGCACCACGGCGGGCGTCGCCGGCGGCATAGATTCCATCGAGGCTTGTTTTGTAGTTTTCATCGGTGATTATACTGCCACGTGCGTCGAGGCGGGCTCCGGTTTTTTCGATCAGGCCCTGACGATGGACACCGGCAAAACCGATGGCAATGAGAATGAGATCGGCGTCGTAGGCGAACTCGCTTTCCGGTACAGGTTCAAAGCGCGGCGAGGGGCCGACGCGGACGCCGTGGAGTTTCTTGACGTTGTCGTTTTCATCACCTGAGAAGGAGGTTGTGGCGACGGCGAATTCGCGCTGGCCATTCTCTTCATGAGCGGGCTCTTCGCGATACATGACAGGCCAGAGAGGCCAGGGGGTGGATTCGGCACGCTCATCTGGCGGGCGCTGGTGAATCATGAACTGATGGATCGACTTGGCTCCCTGACGGGTAGCTGTGCCGAGGCAGTCGGCACCGGTGTCGCCGCCACCGATGATGATGACGTGTTTGCCGGTGGCCATGATCTGGCCTTCGACCGTGTCTCCGGCTACGGCGCGGTTGGACTGGGGCAGGTATTCCATCGCGTAATGGATTCCCTTGAGTTGGCGGCCGGGGACGTTGACGTCGCGGTGCTGCTCGGCGCCGATGGCAAGAAGGATGGCATCGAACTGTTTGCGGAGGTCGCTGAATTCGACATCTTTGCCGATGTTGGTGTTGAGCTTGAAGAGGATGCCCTCGGCTTTGAGTTGCTCGATGCGGCGGTCAATGTGATGCTTTTCCATCTTGAAGTCGGGGATGCCGTAACGGAGGAGGCCGCCGAGGCGGTTGTCACGTTCAATCACAGTGACAGTATGGCCAGCGCGATTGAGTTGCTGGGCAGCGGCAAGGCCAGCGGGGCCTGAGCCGATGACAGCAACCTTCTTGCCGGTGCGTAAGGTGGGCAGCTCAGGGACGATCCAGCCTTCGGCGAAGGCGCGGTCGATGATTGATTTTTCTACCTGCTTGATCGAAACAGGGGGCGCGTTGATACCGAGCACACAGGCAGACTCGCAAGGGGCGGGACAGAGGCGGCCGGTGAACTCGGGAAAGTTATTGGTGGCATGGAGCTGACGGATCGCCTCTTGCCAGCGGTTGTGATAGACGAGGTCGTTCCAATCGGGGATGAGGTTGTGGAGCGGGCAGCCGGTATGACAGAAGGGGACGCCGCAATCCATGCAGCGGGCACCTTGCTCTGAAACCTTCGCGGCCGGGAAGTCCTGGTAGACCTCGAACCAGTCATTGACACGTTCTATAACAGGACGCTTTTTGGCGATTTCACGCCCGATTTCGAGAAAGCCGGTGTGCTTACCCATGGATCACCTCACGCTTGGCAGACTTGACTGGTTTGGGGGTTGAGACTGCGGGCTGGGCCGCAGTACGGGCGACTCCGAGGACGCGCTTAAATTCGTGCGGGAAGACCTTTACAAATTTGGGCAGGAATTTGCCGAATTCGTCGAGGACCCAGCGGGCTTTGGGGCTTGAGGTGTACTGCCAGTGGCGCTCAAGTAGTTGTTTGAGAGTGTTGATGTCCTCTGCTGATTCGACGGGGTCGAGATCGACGCTGGCCCGGTTGCAGAGGTTGGTCTGGAACTGGCCGGTTTCATCGAGGACATAGGCGATACCGCCGGACATGCCAGCACCGAAGTTGCGCCCGGTAGTGCCGAGGCATAGGACGAGGCCCTTGGTCATGTATTCGCAGCCGTGGTCCCCGACTCCTTCAACTACAGCAGTGGCACCGGAGTTGCGAACACAGAAGCGTTCGCCAGCGCGGCCATTGAAGAAGGACTCACCACTGGTGGCCCCGTAAAGCGCGGTGTTGCCGATGATGATGTTTTCGTCAGGCAGGAAGGTTGACTTTTTGGGCGGGTAAACGATGATGCGTCCGCCGGAGAGGCCTTTGCCGATGTAATCGTTGGAGTCGCCCTCGAGGCGCATGGTGACACCCTTGGAGAGGAAGGCACCGAAGCTTTGGCCAGCGCTGCCGTTGAACTCAAAGTTGATGGTGTCGTGCGGAAGACCTTCGTTGCCGTAGCGCTTGGCGATCTCACCGGAGAGCATTGCGCCGACAGTGCGATGGACGTTGCGGATGGGCAGTTTGAAGTCGACCTTGGTGCCGTGCTCGATAGCTTCTTTGGCGTGCGAGATCAGTTTATAGTCGAGAGCTTCGACGAGGCCGTGATCCTGCGTTGTGGTGCAGAAGCGCGAGACGCGTTGCGGCACGGGAGGATTGTAGAAGAGGTTGGCAAAGCTGAGGGTCTTGCCCTTCCAGTGGGTGATGGCCTTGCGTGTCTCAAGGAGGTCTGTGCGACCGACCATTTCCTGGACGGTGCGGAGGCCGAGCTTGGCCATGATGCCCCGGAGTTGTTCTGCGATGAAGAAGAAGAAGTTGATGACGTTCTCAGGGGTGCCTTCGAACTTCTTGCGCAGCTCAGGGTTTTGCGTCGCGATTCCAACGGGACAGGTATTGAGGTGGCACTTGCGCATCATGATGCAACCCAAGGCGATGAGCGGGGCAGTAGAGAAGCCGAACTCTTCGGCACCGAGGAGTGCGCCGATGGCAACGTCGCGACCGGTCTGCATCTTGCCGTCGACCTGAATGCGGACGCGGCTGCGGAGATCATTCATGACGAGCGTTTGCTGGGTCTCGGCGAGGCCGAGTTCCCAGGGGGAGCCAGCATGCTTGAGGCTGGTGAGCGGGCTTGCGCCGGTGCCGCCGGTGTCACCAGAAATAAGGATGACATCGGCGTGGGCTTTAGCCACACCTGCGGCGACGGTACCTACGCCTACTTCGCTGACGAGCTTGACGGAGATGCGGGCTGCCGGGTTGACGTTCTTCAAGTCATAGATCAACTGGGCGAGATCTTCGATGGAGTAGATGTCGTGGTGAGGGGGCGGAGAGATGAGGCTGACGCCGGGGACGGCGAAGCGGATGCGGGCGATGTTCTCGTCGACCTTATGGCCGGGGAGCTGGCCGCCTTCCCCAGGCTTGGCACCTTGAGCGACTTTGATCTGGAGCTCTTCGGCATTGACCAGGTATTCAGTGGTGACGCCGAAGCGGCCGCTGGCGACCTGCTTGATGGCGCTTCGTTTGGAGTCGCCGTTGGCCATTGGCTTGTAGCGCTCAGAGTCTTCGCCGCCTTCTCCGGTGTTGGAGCGGCCGCCCATTCGGTTCATGGCGATGGCGAGAGTCTCGTGGGCTTCTTTTGAGATGCTGCCGAAGCTCATTGCGCCGGTGGCGAAACGCTTGACGATTTCAATGGCGGGCTCGACTTCATCGAGGGAAATGGGTTGGGCGGCGAACTTGAAATCCATGAGGCCGCGCAGGGTGCAGAGTTGCTTGTTCTGCTGGTCGATGGACTTTGCGTAGTCTTCAAAGGTGGAATAGCTGTTTTGACGGACGGCGTGCTGGAGCTTGGAGACCGAGTCCGGGTTGACGGAGTGGAACTCGCCGTGGACGCGGAAGTGGTAATTGCCACCGGCATCGAGATCTGTCGAGAACGAGTTGGTGGGGCGGAAGGCGAAGTCGTGCTTCATCTTCGCTTCTTTGGCGAGGACTTCCAGGCCGACACCTTCGATGCGGGTGGCTGTGCCGGTGAAGTACTTCTGGACGAAGGGCTTGCTGAGGCCGATGGCTTCGAAGATCTGAGCACCACGATAGGACTGCAGGGTGGAGATGCCCATTTTCGAGAAGACCTTGAGCAGACCCTTGCCGATGGCTTTCTTGAAGTTGCTGAGTGCCTTCTCGAAGGTGACGCCTTCGGGCAGGCGGCCTTTCTGGGCGAGGTCTTCGAGGGTCTCGATGGCGAGGTATGGATTGACTGCGCTGGCACCGTAGCCGATGAGCAGGGCGAAGTGCATGATCTCGCGGGGTTCGCCAGATTCGACGATGAGGGCAACCTGTGAGCGGGTGCCTTCGCGGACAAGGTGGTTATGGACGGCGGTGAGAGCGAGCAGCGAGGGGATCGGTGCCGAGTTCTGGTCTACGCCACGGTCTGAAAGGATCAGCAGGCGGTAGCCTTTCTGGATGGCCAGAGAGGCGCGACGGCAGAGGCGGTCGAGTGCTTCTTCGAGGTCCTGTTCGGAGCCTGCGGCATCGAAGAGAGTTGGGATGGTGGTGGCAAGGAACTCACCCCAGCGAACGTGACGGAGCTGTTCGAGGTAGTGGTTGGTGAGGATGGGGTGCTTGAGCTTGAAGGTATGGCAGTGCTCAGGGGTCTCTTCGAGGATGTTGCGCTCGGTACCGATGTAGCTGGTTAGCGACATGACGAGCTCTTCGCGGATCGGATCGATGGGCGGATTGGTGACCTGGGCGAAGAGCTGTTTGAAGTAATTAAAAAGGGGCTGCGGCTTGTCGCTGAGGCAGGCAAGCGGAGTGTCGGTGCCCATTGAGCCAATGGGCTCTTCGCCGGCACTGGCCATGGGGACCATAATCATGCGGACGTCTTCTTCGGTGTAGCCGAAGGCGCGTTGACGTTCGAGGATGGTATGGAATTCGGTTTCGTGCCAGCGGGGCGGGGCAGGCAGAAGATCGAGAGTGATCTGCTGTTTATCGAGCCACTCGCGGTAGGGCTGCCTGCTCGAGAGCATCTGTTTGACTTCGGTATCGGGGATGATGCGGCCCGCTTCGAGGTCGGCGAGGAGCATCTTGCCGGGTTGAAGCCGGCCCTTTTCTTTGATGTCTTCGGGCTTGACGGGGAGGACGCCGGTTTCAGAGGCCATGATGAGCAGGCCGTCATGAGTAACCATGTAGCGGGCCGGGCGGAGGCCGTTGCGATCGAGAGTTGCGCCAATTAGGCGGCCATCGGTAAAGGCTACGGCAGCGGGGCCATCCCAGGGTTCCATCAGGGAGGCGTGGTATTCGTAGAACGCTTTCTTGGCCGGATCCATGGCAGAATCCTGATCCCAGGCTTCGGGCATGAGCATGGCCATGACGTGGGGGAGTTCGCGGCCACCGAGGGTGAGGAACTCGATTACGTTGTCGAGCGAAGAGGAGTCGCTACCGCTTGGGGTGACGATCGGAAAGATGCGGCGGAGATCGCCGAAGCGGTCGCTGGCGAGGACGGCCTGACGGGCGTGCATCCAGTTGACGTTACCTCGTACGGTATTGATCTCGCCGTTGTGACACATGTAACGGAAGGGGTGGGCGAGCTGCCAGGTGGGGAAGGTATTGGTGGAGAAGCGCTGGTGGACCAGGCAAAGGGCGCTGGCCACTTCGGGGTCCTGGAGTTCTTTGTAGAAGTTGGCGATCTGCGGGGCCAGGAGCAGGCCCTTGTAGATGATGGTGCGACAGGAGAGCGAGGGAAAATAGAAGAAGTCACGATCGCGGATGTCTGAGCTGGCGATTTCGTTTTCGGCTCGTTTGCGTATTGCGTAGAGGCGGAGTTCGAGGTCGTCCTCGTTCATGTCTGCGGCGCGGCCGATGAATATCTGCTGGATATAGGGCTGGGAATCGCGGGCGAGGCGGCCGATGGCGTTGGAGTCAATCGGGGTGTCGCGCCAGCCGAGGACGGTGAGGCCTTCTTCGCGGACGATGCGTTCGATGATGCCTTCGCACTGGAGGCGCTGGGTGCGCTGGACCGGGAGGAAGACCATGCCGACGCCATATTCACCTGCTTTGGGAAGGGTGAAGCCCAGGTTCGAGCATTCGCGGACGAAGAACTTGTGAGGGATCTGGATCAGGATGCCAGCGCCGTCGCCGGTATCGGGATCGCAACCACAGGCACCGCGGTGGGTCAGATTGATCAGAATCTGAATGCCCTTCTGGATGATGTCGTGGGATTTCTCGCCCTTGATATTGGCAACAAAACCGAGACCACAGGCGTCGCGTTCGCGAGCGGGGTCGTAGAGGCCCTGAGCTTCAGGGAGGCCTCGCAGCATGGCGGAATTAGGGAGATCAGTCATAGATACACCTCGGGATTCACTGAGTATAGCTAGAAATGGTAGCATTAGGCAAGCTGAAACTGTTTCCTTGTACTATTAGGCGTGGTTATGCTATGCTTCTCTTCGTGCAGTTGGAACATATGCGGTTGTTTCGGGATATCGCGCAGAGCCGGAGCGTGAGCAGGGGAGCCGTCTTAAACAAGGTAAGCCAGAGTGCAGCGAGCCAGCATTTACAAGAACTTGAGCGGTGTTTCGGGATCGAATTGATGGACCGGAGTACACGGCCGATTCGGGTGACGCCGGCCGGCCAAGCTTATCTGGAGTTCTGCCGAGAAGTGCTTCGAAAGAAGACGGAGTTTGACACGGAGCTCGATGAGTTGAAGCGATCGACGAGCGGGGAAGTACGAGTGGCTTCGATTTATTCGGTTGGATTGTCGAAGATGCACCGGCTGGAGGATCAGTTTCAGTCGCGGTACCGGGATGCACATTTGAAAGTGGAGTATTTGCGACCGGAGAAGGTATACGAAGCTGTGCGTGAGGAGCGGGCCGATATCGGGTTGGTGAGTTATCCGGTATCCAATCGCGAGATTATGGCGTTGCCGTGGCGTAAGGAGCGGATGGTATTGGCTATGCCGCCGGGGCATTTGCTGGCGGGGATGAAGCGGGTGACGCCGGCTCGGCTGGACGGAACTTCGTTTGTCGCCTTTGATGAGGATTTGCCGATTCGCAAGGATATCGATGCTTATTTGAAGGAGAACGGTGCCGAAGTGGACGTGGTGATGCACTTCGACAATCTTCAGATGATCAAGGAGGCGGTGATTTTGGGGAGCGGGGTTAGTATTGTGCCGCATCCGGTGGTTGAGAAGGAACTTGAAGAAGGAAAACTGCGGGTTGCGGAGTTGAGCCCGAGCCTGATTCGGCCGCTGGGGATCATTCACCGGCGGAATGCGAAGATGAGCCGGGCGGTGAAGGCTTTTCTTGGGCTGTTGCAGGAAGCGGCCGAGTAGCGCTGGTAGCGGCCCAAACTTTTTGCGGGAAAGCGATGGGCCGCTAGCGGGCACACTTCGGGCGCCGGTTGTTTTAGCGTATCGAGCAGGATGTCAAAGAGCAGGCCCGGCGTTGTTTTGGACTGGCCCGAGCGGGGTCGAATTTAGGTTCGTTGTTTAGGTTTTCTGTTCTGGCTTTGGGGTTGTGTGCGGATCCGGTGGCAGATTTAGATTGTGCTTGGCGTTTAGCTTTTCGACAAAGTCCCGGACGATGCGTTTGGCGAGGTCGACGCCCGCTCGTGGGTCCGTTTCAGCGAGTTTTTTTACTTGGGGTAGGTTTTCTATCGAGATGTCGCCTTTGTTGGTCTGGACGTCGTAGTAGATTTCGTTGGGTGGGCGGCCGGGGAGTG
>JBKJUN010000705.1:0-1749 GCA_046590555.1 Bryobacter sp.
CACAGTCCAGCGCGGCCCCAAGCGTCGTCTCGGTGGCGGCTTTTGGGAAAGCATCCTCTTTTTCGTCAGCGCCATCGGTGGCGAAGACTATCTCCGCGACATCGACAAATCACTCCGCGAAGCAGGCATCCGCCGCCGCGAGGCCACAGCGATGTACGTCCTCTTCAACCTCATCGTGATGCTCGCCATGATGGCCGGCGCAATCTATCTGCAGTGGGAGGGCACGCTCATGGACAAGCTCCTGGCCCTCATCGCTCCACTCCTCCTCGGCTACCTCCTGCCCCGCCAGGTCCTCTATCGTCTCGTCGCCCGCTACAAGCGCAAGCTGCAAGAAGCCCTCCCCGACACCATCGACCTCCTCGGCATCGTCCTCGGCACCGGCCTTGCACTAGACCAGGCCATGATCCGCGTCTCCGAAGAGATGCAGTACATCTACCCCGAGCTCGCCAACGAATTCTACACAGTAGTCATGCAAGTCAAAGCAGGCCAGGAGCGAAGCCGCGCCTTCAACGCCCTGGTCCGCCGCACCGGCATCGACGACATCAAGAGCCTTGCCGCGATGATCATCCAGAGCGAGCGCTTCGGCACCAGCCTCTCCCGCGCAATGAAAGTCTACGCCGACGAACTCCGCATGCGCCGCCGCCTCCGTGCCGAATCCGCCATCGCCAAAGCCGGCATCAAGATGCTCTTCCCGATCATCATCTTCATCTTCCCGGTCCTCTTCGCAATCACCCTCGGCCCTGCCATGATCAGCGTTTTGCGCGGTCTCGCCGGCGGCATCGGACAGCCCAAATAAACTCCTTGATAAACTGAGTGGCGATGCGCACCCTAAGCCTAATCGCCCTCGTCTCGACTCTAGCCTTCTCCCAATCCATATCCATCGTCAAAGGCCCAGTCGACTACCAGGTCTACCAACGCGGCACCGACGGCAAGGCTGAAATCCCCCTCGAGCTCAGCGTCTCAAACGGAGACGGCAGAGACATCTTCCTCTCGCTCAAGCGCGGCGTTGTCCCCGTCGCCGGCTTCATCGCCACCAACATCGGCAAAGTCGAAAACGGCAAGCTCACCACCGTCGTCAAAGGCGTCCCCACCGGCGGCCCTTACCGCTTCGAGCTGAAGACCAGCCGCATGGGTGCAGCCGCACTCGCCCGCTCCAACATCCTCGTTGGCGACATCTGGCTCCTCGCCGGTCAATCGAACATGGAAGGCGTCGGCGACCTCATCGACGTCGAAAAGCCCTCTGACAAAGTTAACTCCTTCAATCTGTCCGACGAGTGGATCAACGCCAAAGAACCCCTCCACGAACTCCCCTCCGCCGCAGACCGCGTCCACTGGCGCAAGAACGCAGCCGGCGTCACCGAACGTCTCACCGGCGAGGAACTCGAAAAATTCCGCACCAACCGCAAGAAAGGCGCCGGCCTCGCCCTCCCCTTCGCCATCGAATATGAAAAGCGCACCGGCATCCCCGTCGGCCTCTTCCCCTGCGCCCACGGTGGCACCTCCATGGCCCAGTGGTCACCCGATCTCAAAGATAAAGCAGGCGACTCCCTCTATGGCGCCACCATCCGCCGCGCCGCCCTCGTTGGTCCAATCAAAGGCATCCTCTGGTATCAGGGCGAATCCGACGCCAACCCCACCGTCGGCCCTATCTTCCAGGACAAGTTCGAACAGATGGTCGCTGCCTTCCGCAAAGATCTCAACCAGCCCGACCTCCCCTTCCACTACGTCCAGATCGGCCGCCACGTCAAC
>JBKJUN010000761.1:0-4631 GCA_046590555.1 Bryobacter sp.
TCTGCCGGGTACTCCACCACATATAAAAACCAGAGCCGATCCAGATCAGACTCGCAACACAAAACAGATCGACAACCACCGCCCAGGCACTCGGCAGCCAACCCTCCTGCTCAAACCCGCCCCGCGCATGCATCCCCGTTAGAAAATGGTCCCAACGAAATCGACGATCCTCCACCCTAAGCCGTTTCTCAGTGGGGAAGTACTTTACTTGCGTACTGTGCAAGAAGGTATACGAATAGATGTTCACTTGCTCCTGCCCCTGGCGAAACGTTCCGAAATTCGTTCCTTCAATTCCAACCAGTTTAAGCGTCGCGCGGCCAAATTTCCGAAGCTGCTCGGCATCTTCAGGCACCGCCACATCATACGTCCTCTCGAGGCGCAACGTCCACAAAGGTTGATTCTTAGCCTTGTCCAAGGCTTCAAAAAACGCATTGTGAGCGAACGGAATCGAGGAGACTCCATACATAAAAAACCAGGGCAACAACCCAAGCCCAAGATAAAGATGAGCACGGCGGTTGAGATCTGAAAACTTCATATCGTCACCACAAAAACGGCAAACGGCAGCAAGCCCGTCAGCAGCGCAAACGCCCCGTACCGCCGCGTAACTTTCATCTCCCACCACATCCACAAACCAGACAGCGCCCAAAAGATCATCCCTGCGATAAACAGATCCACCGTGACAGCCCAGACCGTATCGACACTGTAGCCAGTATCGTAGCCTCGGCGTCGATGAAACCTCTCAAGAAAGGCATGCGGAGGATTAGGCATCCGTTCGACAACCACTTTGCCGTCAGTCTGCGTGTACGTGATACGGCGCGGAGAAAGCAAATCGTTGCGGTTGATCACCACGGCCGCCCCATCGCGACGCACTTGAAAAGCCCCCTCCAGCTCAAGACTCGCCAGGATCTGCCTTGCCATCATGCGCGCATCTGCCTTCTCTGGAAAGCTGCCGTTATAGCTAACCTCGCGTTCCTTGCCCAGCGGCTTCGGTGCGGGCGCGTTGCGCTTTACAAACAAGTCACGATGATTCATCGCTATCGTGCTAACGACATACATCAGCAGCCAAGGTGCCAGAAACAGCGCCGCATACATATGGGAGCGCCTCAGGAATTTTGACAGCATCGCAAAAGTATATCGGAACCGTTCGCAGAAATTTTCGGGCTATATTTCCATTCCCATCAATAACTTCCAAAAAACAAGGATCGAAGCGTTCTACCCAGCCTCTTAGCTTCTGAATCGGAGAGAGCCTCTACTCTTCTCCTGAATCAACTCGAAAAAAGGAAACTGACACCAATGTCAACTCAAGCTCAAATCGATGCCAACAGGCAAAATGCCAAGCAGTCAACCGGCCCCAAGACCGCAGAAGGCCGCGCCAATTCCGCGTCCAACAGCACCCGTCATGGCCTCACAGCCAACCCAACAACCATCTTCGAAAACAATCCGCGCGAACGAAGCCAATATGACGCTCTCAAGGCCAAACTCCTCAAGCAATGCCTCCCTGAAGGCGAACTCGAGCTCCAGGCCTTCGAGCGCTACGTCTTCGCTCTCTACCAGACCGACCGCGCGAGACAAATGGAAATCGACGCGCAAGACTGTTGGCTAAACGAACCCAATTGCGAAAAGCTCTTCACTCAATTGGAGCGCATCCTCAAACTCGGCACCGCACAGGAACGCCGCGCCGACCGCGCCCTCAAAGAACTCACAAAGCTCCAAAGGGATCGAATCCTCGCCATGGACATCCACACCGAAGTCTATCTACACGACAAAATCCTCGATATCCCTGCAACCTTCCCCATGTTCGACGTCCGAAAGGCCGACCTCAGCAAAACAAGCGCAGGTATACTGGCAATCCGCCTGATGGCTTTTATGCCAGAAGCCCGCGAAATATTAGACGTCCACCGGGCATCGAAGTCAGCCAGCTAACAACCAACAAACAAACAAACCCGGCCCCAACAGGCCACTGCTCTTTCACAATTGAATATTGCTTGCGAAAGTGGGTGCGCCACAACCACGTCTACACGCTTAAACTTCGCTAGGCACCACATACGGCGCGCGATAATTCCGCGTCAGCATCGCATTCGCCTCGGCATCATTCGGAAACCGCATCGTCGCCGGATCAAACTTCAACTCCCGGCCCAGTCGATGCGAAATATTCCCCAGGTGACAAAGTGCCGTAGACAGCGCGGTCTCCTCAATCTCGGCATGCAACAACTTCGGATCGCGAGCCCGCACCGCATCCGCAAAATTCGCAAAGTGATCGAGATTCGCCGGGTAAGTCACAACCGGTTCCGGCTGCTTGTTCCGTCCCAGCGTAATCCGGAAGTCTCCGTTGGCCATCAGATGCATGCTGCCCTTGGACCCAAAGAAGTCCCACGACATCGGCTCAGGCGTATACAGTCCACGCAACTGCCCCACAATTGACGACCCATCAGCAAACGTCCACGTCACATTCTGCGTATTCGGAGTTTGCCCCTGATCCTTATATCCAAATCGCCCCCCGGTAGATCTTACGGCAACCGGCAAAGTCTTCTGCATCCCCCACCGCAGCACATCCAGCATATGGATCCCGTTATTGCCCAACTCGCCATTGCCGAAATCCCAAAACCAGTGCCAGTTATAAGGCACCAAATTCGCATGATAATCCTGCATCGGCGCAGGCCCAACCCACAAATCCCAATTCAGATTCGCCGGAGGCTTTGCTACGGGCTTAAACCCAAGCGAATCGCGATTCCCGGGGAAGAAGAAATTGCCCTGATAGATCTCCCCGATCACCCCTGCATGGAGCAACTCCACCGCCTTGCGAAATGGCCCCCACCATCTCCGTTGCGTCCCGCCAGCCGCAATGCGCTTGTACTTCCGCGCTGTCTTTACCAACTGGATCCCCTCAAAAATATTGTGCGAAACAGGCTTCTCGACATAGACATCCTTACCCGCCTGCATCGCCCAAATTGCCGTCAGCGAGTGCCAGTGATTCGTAGTCGCAATCGTCACCGCATCAATGTTTTTGTCCTCAAACGCTCGCCGCATATCGGTATGAATCAGTGGCCGCTTCCCCGTCTTGGCAAATATGGCTTGCGATGCAGCCTCCGCCCGAGCCCCATCCACCTCTACCAATGCCGCAATCTCAAGATTGGCTACCGGCAGCATCTCCTTGATATGCGCAGTCCCGCGAGACCCAACACCCACAATTGCAACGCGCAACTTGTCATTGGCCTGAGCCCACGATTGAGACGCCATAGCGGCAGAGACGAGAAAAGATCGACGAACCATAATGCATCTAATCTTATCCTTCAGGGCCGCTTGCCGGCTAAATTTGCCCCTCGATCAATCAACATCTTTAGGACAGCTCAGCGGCTACTGGATGCGGGCTGATTCCCATGCCCGGACCGAGCGGTACGGTCTGACCTCGAACGATTTCGAGAACGAAGCTATCCAGTGCTGCTTTCCACGTTGGCTCCATAGAGGTGCTGATAGCCTCTGGTGCGAGCAGGCCGAGATAGACCAACCGGCCGCCGTCTTCGAAGAAGGCAAATCTGAATTCGAGCAACGTTCCTTCCTGCTCCTGTTGCCCTATACCCACCAGCCCCTGGACATTGCCAATGGAGGCCGGGCTGAACGAGGTGGGCCGGATGCCTTGTGAATCGAGCAGAAAGAGGCTCCAATCCTGCAAGGTGCCATCTTTGAACCCAGGCCTGCCCGCGACAGACATCATCACTGCCGCCCAGGGTGTTGCAGCAATCATAAGCGGGAAGAATTTTTCAAGTGAACTAAAATCCACTTCTTCTTCTGGTAGGTCGATCACATTCCAGTCGCGCGGGAGGGAAATACTAAAGGCCAGTTGCGCAATCCGTGCGTGGACTTTGACTCGGACAAGGTCAAGCGGTTCAGGCATGAGCTTCAGTGTATATCGAAGGATTAATTCGACAATTCCAGTTGTGAAAATTGTATTATTATTCATAAGGGTTGAATAAAAATACAGTCATGTCCGCTGCACTCGTTTCCGAAGACTCTCCGCATGCCCCAGTCATTGTCTCAGGCGATCTCACTAGCGATCTGTCGATTACCAGTTCTGAACTCCGCGATCTGCTGGATCTAGCCTCAGAGCTCAAGCTCAACCCTACGCGTTATGCGGCGTCGCTGAAACATCGCTACCTCAGTCTTCTTTTTGAGAAGCCCTCACTCCGGACCCGGCTCACCTTTGAGCTTGCCATCAAGCAGCTTGGCGGGGACGCCGTTGCTTCGATTGGCCCGATTGGGGATCGGGAACCTATCAAGGACATCGCCCGCAATCTGGATCGCTGGACCAACGCGATTGTGGCGCGGACGTTTTTGCAATCCACCATTGATGAACTCGCCAAGTGGTCAAGCGTCCCGGTGATCAACGCACTCAGCGACATGTACCACCCCTGCCAGAGCTTTGCCGATTTGCAGACGATTGAAGAGCGTTTTGATACGCTTGCCGGCTTGAAGCTCTGCTTCGTTGGCGATGGCAACAACGTTGCTCACTCGCTCATGCTGAACGGCGCTCGGATGGGGATGCATATTGCTATCGCTTGTCCGAAGGGATATGAGCCGAATATGCATGTGCTCGATCAGTCTTCGCACTTTGCGCAACAGACCGGTGGCAGCGT
>JBKJUN010000775.1:0-23270 GCA_046590555.1 Bryobacter sp.
CATCAAACAACTTCTCGGTCAAGATCTTCGAAACATCAATAGGTGTCGCCTGCAAGTGCGTCCCCCTCCCACGCCGCTCTACCCAGAACACAAAGCGCGGGTCTTTCGACTCGAGAAAGAACTTCATCCCCTCCTGCAAACTCTTCGCCCGGCGGTGCAGCGGGATCACCTCATCTACTGCCCCCTCCACCAACTGCAACTGCGTCGCCATCATCTCAAGCGCCGCCACAGCTCCCGCATAATCCTCTCCAAAGGTCTCTAAAAACGCAGCATGCTCGCGAAAGCTCGACCGCCCATCTGCCTCCCCAAACAACGCGAAGAACCGCTCGCACGCTGCCACCGCACTGCGTACCAGATCCTCAATCGAGTTCGTATGAAAATCTTTCCGCCGCGCTAGCTCTAATACATCGCGTGCCAGATCCTGCACCTGCAGATTCGATACACTCCCGCCAAAGTATTGCCCCACCACATCCTCAATCTCATGCGCTTCGTCAAAGATCACCGCGTCATACTTCGGGATGATCCCGCCAAAATCCTCCTGCTTCACTGCCAGGTCCGCAAAGAACAAATGGTGATTGACGATGATGACGTCCGAATCAGCCGCCCTCCGCATCATCGATGTAATGAAGCAATTCTCGAAGTGCCCGCACTTCTGCCCCGTACACCGTTCCCGCCGCGCATCGAGTTTCATCCACACCGGCGAGTTCTCAGGCAAGCTCCGCAACTCGCTCCGGTCCCCCATCTCCGTCTGCGGCATCCAGTCGCGAATGATCCGAAAATCACTCACCTCGCCCATGCCCTCAAGCCACGCCGTCTCCGCCCGCGAGGCCTCATCCACCTTCTGCCGGCAGACATAATTCGCCCGGCCCTTCATATACGTCACCTTGAGCTGACGGCCAAACACCGTCTCCAGCATTGGGATGTCTTTGAAGAACAATTGCTCCTGCAAGTTCTTCGTCCCGGTCGACACAACCACTCGCTTATTGCTCAAGATCGCCGGGATCAAGTAAGCCATAGTCTTGCCAGTCCCAGTCCCGGCCTCGACAATCAAATGCTTATGCTCCTGCATCGCCGACGCCACAGCCTGCGCCATTTCCAATTGTCCTTCCCGAAATTCAAATTTCGGATGGACCTTCGAGAGAATGCCACGGGCGGAGAAGAAATCACGAACAGAATATGCCAAACCTTATTGTCTCTCTCATAGGTACCTTAGGTGGTACTAGAAAACACCTTAGGTCCAGCAACTTATTTTATGAGTCGGGTTATAGTCAACACGGGGATAGACATGAATCAAATTAAGCTGTTTGCATCCATATTCACTGCGGGCCTGGTAGCCGTCTTTTTAGGCGCCCAGGAACAAGACCCAATCACTCTCGAAAATCACACCGACTGTAGCTTTTTCGGCGTCGAACGCGAAAAATTCACTCGCGAAACCAGAGACCGCTTCTGGCGCAGCCACCTCACCGAAGAAGTCTCTCACTACAGCCAACAGGCGCTTGTTCCTGGCGGCACTCGCACCAAACAACTCCAGGATCAGGTCTCCGATTCCCCCATCGATATAGCCATCAATACTGAACTTCAGAAGCGCAATATCAGTCCTGCTGAAAAGGCCAACGATTTTGAATTTGCCCGCCGCGTTTCGCTGGATCTCACCGGTCGCGTCCCCTCCTTTGACGCCCTGATCCAGTTCACCAGCAACCCAAGCGCAACTAAACGAACCGAATTCATCAACCAGCTTCTCAACACCCCAGAGTGGACCGACAAGTGGGCGATGTACTTCGGCGACATGTACCGTAACACTCGCAATTCCGATGTCACTCCCCGCTTCGATCAGGGCCGCAACGCCTTTTACCGTTGGATCAAGGCCTCACTCGACGCCAACAAGCCCTACAACCAGATGGCCACCGAGCTGATTGCATCAAAAACTACCAACAGCTTCGAAGACGGAACGGGCAACTTCCTCATCGGCAGCGATACTAATGGCGGTCCCGACAATGACGACTACGATCAGGAAGCCGCCGATGTTGTCGGTACGTTTCTCGGCGTCAGCCATATGAATTGCGTCCTCTGCCACGACGGTCGCGGACACCTGGATTCGCTCAGCCTCTGGGGCCGCAATGCCAAGCGCAGCGATGCCTGGGGCATGGCTGCATACTTCTCTCGCCTCAGATTTGTAGCCACCCGTCCAGACCCGGCCACCAACCAAAACCTTCGTTACTACGCACTGATGGATAACCGACTCACTGATTATCCGCTTAACACTACTACTGGCAACCGACCTGCCCGTAGGCCGATCGACGGCCTTGGCACCGCAGTTCGCCCGAAGTACATGTTCGGTACTGAAGCTCCTCGCGGCGGAGAAAACTACCGTGACGCCTTTGCCCGCGCGATCACCAATGACTTTCAATTCTCTCGCGCCACTGTCAATTACATGTGGGCCGCATTCATGGGTCGTGGCCTGGTTGAACCTCTCGATCAGTTTGATCCTTCGCGGCTCGACCCCGACAACCCACCTTCCGGTACTTGGACTCTGCAACCTTCGAACGCCGCCCTATTGAACACACT
Organism: Bryobacter sp.; assembly: GCA_046590555.1. Classification (GTDB taxonomy): domain Bacteria; phylum Acidobacteriota; class Terriglobia; order Bryobacterales; family Bryobacteraceae; genus Bryobacter. The sequence continues at coordinate 2,566 of JBKJUN010000775.1, forward strand.
GGCCGACCTCTTCCGCAAGAACAACTATGACCTCAAGTGGCTCATGCGCACCATCGCAACCTCTGATACCTATCAGCTCAGCTCACGCTATACGGGCGAATGGAACCCCACCTATGAAACGACATTCGCCCGTCACCTGGTGCGCCGTCTGATGGCTGAAGAGATCCATGATGTCATCGCTGTCACCAGCAACATACTACCTACCTACAACGTGCCCGATGCGATGGGGCCGCTTTATACAGATCGCAATACCCGCCAAGTCCGCTATGCGATGCAGTTGCCCGAAACAGGCACCCTCCCTGACAACGGTGTTGTCGCCTCCTTTCTGAACAGCTTCATGCGCGGCAATCGTCTCGATGACGACCGCAAGGCCGAAGGCTCTGCAATCCAGGCCCTCAACCTGATGAACGACGCTTTCGTGATGACGCGTATACGTTCCAGCAACACCGGCGGCCAGCAAAGCCTCCTCAACAAATACAGCAACATGGCCGACAACCAACTGGTCAATCAGCTCTATCTGACCGTCCTCTCGCGCTACCCGTCCCAACAGGAAACCGACCTCGCCGTCGCTACCCTGCGCGGCACCACCGGCACTACGCGCACGCAAAAAGGAGAGAACCTCTTGTGGTCTCTCTACAACAAGGTCGACTTCATCTACAACTACTAAGGGACGCATCATGACACAGAACGAAAAATTCCTCAAATTCATCGAGAAGTACCCACACCGCCACAAGAACTTCTTTGACCGTCCCTTTGCTTCCCGCCGCAGCTTCCTCGGTCTTGCTGGCGGGGCAGTCACCCTCTCGTGGATGCCGCAGCTTGCCAGCGCCCAGGTAAGGGTTGACAAGCTCAACGTGCCCTTGCTCAACAAGGCCAAGAACACGATCTTTATTCTGCTTACCGGCGCTCCCAGCCATACCGACACCTTCGATCTCAAGATGGTCAACGGCGTCACCCCGTCTACCCTCTTCAAGCCCGACACGATCAACGGCATGCTGCTACCCACCGGCATCATGCCCAAGCTCTCGACGATGACCTCAGACTTCACCGTTATTCGCAGCATGCGCAGTTGGGCCCTTGTCCACAACCTCGCGCAGATCTGGACCCAGATTGGCCGCAACCCCGCCGCCGCTCTCGGCGATATTGCGCCCAACATTGGCTCCATCGTCGCCATCGAGAAAGAAGCCGAACGCAAGCCAACCGACGTCTTGCCTACCTTCATCGCTCTCAACAGTACCCAGGGCGTTGGCAGCGGCTACCTGTCGTCAGGCTACGCACCGCTCAAGACCAACCCCAATCAACGTGGCCTCACCAACGTGACCAACCCCGACGGCCAGCCCCGCTTCAATGAGCGTAACGACCTCATGAACAAGCTCGACGCCCCTAACAGGACAAACAGCCCCTACGGCAAGCCCCTTGAAGATATGGATGCCTTCTACAAGAGCGCGCAAGGGATGATGTACAACCCGGTTGTCGATGGGGCTTTTCAGTACACAGCCGCAGAACGCATTCCCTACGGCTCCTCCGCACTCGGCGACTCCTGCCTGAACGCAGTCAAGATCCTCAAGGCCAACGCCGGCACACGATTTATCCAGATCACCACCGGCGGCTGGGACGACCACACCAACATCTATACCGAGACGGTTCTTCCCAATCGCGTCAGGAGCCTTGATGCCGCAGTCGGCCAACTCATCGCCGACCTCAAGGCAAACGGCCTCTTCAACGACACTTTGATCGTGATGGCCGGCGAATTCGGCCGCACCGTAGGCCAGCTCTCCGCAGCACAGGGTCGAGACCACTTCGTACAGCAGTTCGCCTTCCTTGCCGGTGCTGGCATCAAAGGCGGTCGTGCAATCGGCTCCACCAACTCACTTGGCTCTGCAACTAGCGACTTCGGCTGGAGCCGGCAACGCGACGTCCGCCCCGAAGATATTGAGGCCACCATCTACTCTGCCATGGGCATCAACTACACCAGCATCCGCTACGATGATCCCTTCAACCGCGGCTTCGAATACGTGCCCTTCGGCCAGGAAGATCTCTACGGCCCGGTTAAGGAACTATGGGCTTAAGATCGCCCATCAACTTATGCAGCAAAAAGAGCCCGGTCAGATGGAATGCACCCATGATGAAAAACATCGGCGCGTATCCAAAGTAAGTGACGATATAGCCCGGCAGTAGCGTCGAGAAGATCACCCCACCCAAGCCTCCGAGGCTGGCACCAATGCCAGTTGCGGAGGCCACAGCACTTTTGGGAAACACATCGGACACCGTCGTATACAGGTTTGCAGACCACCCCTGATGCGCGGTTGTTGCAAGGCTAATCAGCCCAATCGCGATGAACGGATTTTCAAACAACACGCTGGTTGCAGCAATCGGCATGCAAGCCGCAAAAATTCCCAGCGTCACCTTGCGAGCCTTGCCCACCGGCCAGCCCAGCCGCATAAAGTAGCCAGAAAGCCAGCCACCCATCACACTGCCGACATCCGCCATCAGATAGATGAAGGGAAAGGCCCAGGCAACCTGTTTCATATCGAAGTGCCGTACATCGTAGAAGTAGGGCGGCAACCAGAAGAGATAAAACCACCAGACTGGATCAGAGAAAAACTTCGCCGCCGCAAAGCCCCAGGTCTCCTTGTAGCGAGCCACCTGCCCCCAGGTCAGCTTCACCGCATTCGGGTCATCATCGTCTTGCGGCGGCGGCTCAGCCTTGGTGAAGTACCAGAGCACAAGTACAACCAGTCCACTACTAGCCGTGATGAGAAAGCAGGTTCGCCACCCAAACTGTGCCGTCATGTAAACAAAAAGTACTGGCCCGATCATCGTCGCAATGTTCGACCCGGCATTGAAGATACCGGTTGCAAAAGCCCGGTCCTTCTTCGGGAACCACTCAGAAACACTTTTGATCGCTGCCGGAAAGTTCCCCGCCTCGCCCAAACCGAGCACCGCCCTGCAAAGCCCAAACGTCAGCGGATTGCGAATAAAACTATGTGCCGCTGCAGCAAGACTCCACCAAAGAATCGAGCCTGCATAGCCTAAACGCGTGCCGACCTTATCGATGAACTTGCCGGCAATCAGAAAGCCAATCGTGTACGAAAGCTGAAACGCACTCGAGATCTTCCCGTAGAGGATGTCATCGATAGGGATCTCTTTGCGGATTTCAGGCAACAGGATCCCGAGGATAATCCGGTCGAGATAATTGACCGTCGTTCCGAGGAACAAGAGAGTAAGGATCCACCAGCGCATCTGGCAATTATATGGGTTAGCCCTGACGGGATAGGCTGGACGGAAGAGCAATTAGCCAAGCATAATAATTCCAACCATGACGCTACTGATCTTGACTGCCCTCGAAGTGCTTCACCTGGTAGCCGGTGCCGAAGAGCGCCAGCAGGAAATGCGAGCCCGCTACGTCTACCGCGAAGGGCAGGAGAACTGGCGGTTAGACCCCTACTCCCGCCGCATCGGAGGCAGTGAGCGAACCAAAACTTTCGACGTCATCATGGTAAAAGGCCAGCGCTACCGCAAGATGATCGCCCGCAACGGCAAACCCCTCACTCCAGCCGAGCAATGGGAAGTTGAGGAAGATATGAAGCGGATGGTCGAATCGAAGTCCACCACCACCTCCCTGCGAGACCTCGCCAAGACCCACCAGCTAAGCCTAAACGGCGACAGTTTAGAGGCCACCAGCGACGCCAAAAGCCATGTCTTCACGATTGACCCAAAGACACACGAAATCCTCCGCCACACAACGCAAAGCGCCACGACGAAAATGACAATCGACTATATCCGCCTCATCGACGGAACGACACTTCCCAGCAAGGTAGAAGTAGACTTCACCGTCGGAGACGTCCATGGAATTCAAGTAAGCACTTTCAGCAACTTCACTCAGAACTAGCGCCGTTTTGGAGGCCGATCATCCGTTAGCAGCAGTAGACGACAACTATTGATAATGCTGGACGAATTGTCATCCCTAAATTCCTCCGCGATCAAGCCGGTCTTGTCCCTGGCACTGAAATCGACATCCAAATCCGCAATAGCCATCTAGAAATCGAGCCCGTCGCCACCATCACCGTTGAGAAGCGTGGCCGATTTTTTGTCGCCGTTGCCCCGCCCGGTACTTCATCGGTGGAACCCACTGCCGTCGACGACTTCCTCTTCTGCGTGAAACACTTTGAGTCCCGCAGATTCCCCGGCCTCGAAATCCTCAGGCCTGCTGAGCTCTAAAGCGCGCAGTTGAATTTGGTACCTTACCGTTTAGAGTCCCGAATCACCAAACTGGAAATAGCGATGATGCTGTTAATGTGTGAGGTATTCTGGCTTCCCTTCTCAACCGAAAAGCGCAAACTAAGATTCGCGACCAATTTGCTTGCGGAGATCTCCGAATCCACCATCAACTTTGAGGATCCCAAATGAAAAAAGCCGTCATCCTCGCCGCTGGCCGCGGCACCCGCATGGGCGAAATCACTAGGGAACTTCCCAAGCCCCTGATCCCCCTCAACGGTCGCCCCATGCTCCTCCACATCCTGGACCGCATTGCCGCCGCAGGCGTCCAGGAAGTCCTTCTCGTAATCGGCTACCTCGCAGATCAGATCGAAGCCGCCGCCAGAACCCACGGCATCCCCGTCACCTTTCGTCGTCAGGAAATCGTCAACGGCACCGCCAAAGCCGCCCTCCTGGCCAAAGACTGGGTGGGCAACGATCCCTTCCTCCTCACCTTCGGCGACATCCTCGCCGAGACAGAGCATTACACCGGCATGCGCGACGCCTTCCCCGGCACCGCCGGAGTCCTCGCCGCCCGCCACGTTGAAGATCCCTACCAGGGCGCTGCCATCTACGTCGACGAAAATCGCCGCGTTACCCGCATCATCGAAAAGCCTGTCAAGGACACCTCAACCACGCACTGGAACAGCGCCGGTATCTACGTCTTTTCGCCCAAAGTTTTCGACGAACTCGAGCGCGTCCCTCTAAGCGAACGCGGCGAATACGAAGCTACTTCCGCCATCACTCAGATGCTGGATGCTGGCAACTACCTGAAGCTCTTCGGTCTAGACGGCGACTGGCTTGACGTCGGTCGGCCAGAAGACCTCGCCGCTGCCCAGCGAATTACCGAGGTATGACCTTGGCTACAGTGCAGTTCCTAGCCTCAGCTCGCAGTTCTCCCAGAAACTACATCATCCTTACAGACCGAAACCCTCCATCCCACCAATTGAAATTTCGATGAAATTCTTTCGGTTTCAGCAACCAGAATCCAGCAGCCCCATAGTTTCCAGCAATCAACAATGCCGCCGAAGCATGCGCCGTTGCTGTCGCCAATGCCACACGGCTCGAACGCACTTCACAGTGTCTCCTCGTCAACCATAAGATCACAACTACCAGCACTGAACATATTGCCTCTTCAATGTCCCAGTCCTTGGTGCAGTGAAACAGCACTGATGCGCCAGCCAACAACATCGACAACTGCAATGCGCTTCCCTTGTTGGCCCATAGATAAATCGCGGCGAGAATCAGGGCAAATCCGCAGAGTAAGGTTCGAGTGCGCGATAGACTCGCAAAATCAAGTGGAAAGAGGCCTCTCAGCCCCGCAGGTTATTCCGTGGGCACCGGCCCGCCTATGAGCGATACCAGATTCGACACCCCATTTCCACCGACGAGCAACGCGATTGCCTCTGGGGTGCTATTCCAGTTAATGTGCCGAAATCGAATGCTACTCACTTTCAATTTTCAGCGCGAGTTCAATCTATTAGAAGTTTTTGATACGAGAATGATCTGATTGCTTCGCCAGGCCCATCACCTGCGGAAGGGAGAAAAGCTAAGTTGAGACATCGGCTCTTCAATCCAATCTCCAGTCCAAAGGGGAGAGTTCGCGACCTCCGTAAGGGATCTTCACAACAATTGCTTACAACTGGGCTCTGTACCCTCTATCCTTCAGATAAGGACGCAAACAATGCCAGAACTTGAATTGCGCTTGGAACCAAACGAAGCCTCCGAACCGATCACTCGTTTCGTTGGCATTCAGGCTGCTTGTCTCGCTGCAGTACTCGCTGTAGCCACAATTTCTTCCCACCGAACCCACACTCAAGCCGTCGTCCTAAAGACGGAAGCCAATGATCAGTGGTCCTACTTTCAATCCAAAAAACTGAAATCACACGTCATCGACCTTGGCAACGATCTTTTGTCTTCACTCACCGCAAAAGATGAACATCAAGCCGCCGTTCTTCGCAATAGATACAAAGAATCACAGGCTCGATATGAGCGTGAATCCGAGAGCATTCAGCAAAAGGCGGAAACATTGGGCGCTGCATCAGAACTGGCAGAACGTAAGGCGCTTCGTTTCGATTTGGGGGAGGGCCTCCTCGAAATGGGCCTCGTCCTCGCCTCGCTCTTCTTTGTAGCAAAGCGAAAGATCTTTCCCGTCATGTCCTTGATCGCTGGGCTCACCGGTACAATCCTTGCACTCAGCGGATTCCTACTAGGCTGAACCTATCGGCCTTTAGATTTTTTCTTCACTGCATCAACGCCAAACTCCACTTTCAACAAATACTCGTACTCTTCATCTCGAACCGTCTTGCCCACAAGCCTTCGTGCCACTTCATCGTAAATCAGCACTCTGCTTTGCTCCTGCTGCCCACCCTTGAACAACTCAAGCTCCGAGCTATGCCACCGCAATTTCGAGAGCATGATCGGCACCTCAGTCGGAAAATCATTCTCAGCAATCAACTCGGCATCTTCTTTGGACACAAGTAGCATTCGCTTCCCATTCACCAATCCTGCAATCCAAGACGCCCCCACCTGCTCAGCTTCAAAGCCCCTTATCGTTGGCTCGAAGTAAAGATGGCAGTAGCGGCCCCGATAGGAATGAACAAGCTTTGGGTCAAACCGCACACCGTTTTCCCTGAAAAACTCCCTGAGCGGTCTAAAACCAAGGGCGCAAGCACGACTCAAATCGAAAGTCCCCTCTGCCCGCTGCCCAATGTGAATCGCCTCAAACTCAACCTTAGCCTGCAAGCCTGACGCGAGTAACAGCCCAACAAAAACAGTCTTAACGACTCGCACCTGTTTCACCGCTTTTTCCTTTCAAGAAGTCAAAACTCCATAAATCAGTAGCATGGCAAAAGCACCGATCAACGATAAAAAAAGCCCTGCCTGCTGCAATCCATCTCCACTCACAAACAACTCAGCCACTAACTCGCCAATAGACGCACCAGCCAAGCTGAGGGCTAGTGTGATCCAAAGGTTCATTGCATGGTGTGGACCAAAACAACTCTGCACTCCTACACCACTCCCAAACCCGAATAAGATGTATATGATCCTTCGTCTCATAGAAATCCTTCGATCTACGCCACTTCTACCTCGTGTAAAGTAATCAATCCTTCCGGCACCATTGCCTTCACCTCAGCCAAAGTCTTCCTGATTTTTGCCTCATCGTCGATTGCGATGATCAGCATGGGCCGGTCATCGGAAAAACCGAATAGCCCTTTACGGTGAACCTTTCCATGCCTCCCGTAGCCCATCACTCCTTGCATCACAGTGGCTCCGGCCAACTCAAGGTGGAGTAGCTTCCGTACCACCGCCTCATGCAGTGCCAGGTCTCCCCTCATATCTGTCTCATTGACGTAGATCGTCAGTTGCAGCTTCTTCATTTCGCGGCCTCCTCAGCTCTTGATTTCGATCCCACTGCCAACGCGTACATATTAGGCAGTGCCAGCAGCGTTAAAAAGAGGGTAGACAACAATCCACCTACAACAACCGTTGCCAGCGGTCGCTGCACGTCAGACCCAATCCCGCTCGCCCTCGCCGCCGGCACCATGCCCAGCAGCGCCACCACTACCATCAGCAACACTGGCCTCAATTGCCCCAGTGCCCCGCGGATAATTGCATCCCGCACGGGCAACTCCGGCTCTGACCTTCGCAACCGATTGATCTCGGCGATCACAAGAACGCCACTCATCACCGCCACGCCAAACAAACTGATGAAGCCAACCGCCGCCGACACGCTCAGATTGATATGCCGTATGTAGAGGAATAGAATTCCGCCCACCAGAGAAAACGGAACGTTCAGCATCACCAGCCCCGCATACTTTGGCGAACCAAACATGAAGAAGAGCAGCACGAAGATAATCGCAATCGTGATCGGCAAGATGAACGTCAACCGCTTCTTTGCGCGCTGGAGGTTTTCAAACTGTCCTCCCCAGCTCACCTCATAACCCTTGGGCAACTGAATCACGCCATCAATCCGCTTCTGCGCCTCAGCGACAAAGCTTCCCTGGTCACGGCCGCGAATGTTGGTGCGCACCGTGATCTGTCGTTGATTCTCCCGGCGCGCAATGATGCTAGCTCCGTTAACAACTTTGATTTCGGCCACCTGAGACAACGGTACACGCCCTCCCTCCCGGGTCGGAATCATCACATCGCCAATCGCGGTAATGCTCGTGCGCGCCTCAGCCACGTAGCGTACGGTAATGTCAAAACGACGTTCGCCTTCAAACATCGTCCCGGCGGTACGCCCTCCAATCGCCAACTCGATCACATCCTGAACATCGCGAACGTTGATTCCGTAGCGAGCCACTGCCTGCCGGTCGATCTTGATTCTCAACTGCGCCTGGTCTGCCTCTTGCTCAATCGCAGAATCGACCGCCCCAGGCACCTCCCGGATCTTTGCCAGAATCTTCTGCGCATTCTCACGCAACACCAACAAATCCGGCCCACGGACAATCACCGCGAGATCCGCCGCAGAACCCGTAACTGACTCGGTCACGTTATCTACAATCGGTTGCGTAAAGCTGAATGCCGCCCCCGGAATTTGCTCGTTTAACTTCTTGCTCAACTGCTCAATCAACTTCGCCTTGTCCATCCCGGCTGCCCAGGTGTCATAAGGCTTCAACGCAAGAAAGAACTCATTGCGATTGGGCCCATACGGGTCCGTGCCAGAATCGTTTCTTCCCGTCTGCGACGACACCAGTTGCACTTCTGGATATTGCCCGATCACGCCACGAATCTGCCCGGCAATCTGAGCCGACTTATCGAGCGAGATTCCCGCCGGCAATACTGCCCTAACCCAAATCACACCTTCGTCGAGGTTAGGCAGAAACTCAATACCCAGTGCGCCAGCCAAGCCAAAAGATCCAATCACAACTGCACCAGATAATCCAATTACCAGCAATGGCCGACGCAACGCCCCATGCAACACACCCTCATAGCGTTTGCCAAGCCAGGTTAGTAGGGGATTCTCCCACGTCTTCGCACCGTTTTTGAACAGGTAGGTTGCAAGCACTGGAATCAGCGTAAGAGCTAACAACATGGACCCCAACAATGCGAAACAAACCGTAAAAGCCATCGGCGTAAACAACTTGCGCTCCACGCGCTCTAGCGTAAAGAGCGGGATATACGCGGCAATGATGATCATCAATGAGAAGAAGATCGGCCGCTCCACTTCCAGCGCCGCATCCCTTACAGCAGCCAGCACGCCGCCATCGTGCTGAAAATCGGGTCGATTCTGCCTCTCATGCAGCGTATGCAATACGTGCTCCACCATGATCAGCGTCGCGTCTACAATGATTCCAAAATCCAGTGCGCCCAGACTCAACAGGTTTGCCGGGATACCAGAAAAGTGCATACAAATAAACGCAAACATTAAAGACAAAGGAATCGTCAGCGCCGTAAGCAAGGCCGCTCGTGCACTGCCCAAAAACAGGAAGAGCACGACTACAACAATCAGCAGTCCTTCAAGCAACGTATTCGACACTGTGTGCAGCGTGTTGTTCACCAGGTCGGTGCGGTCATAAATCGGGCTGATCTTCACTCCAGGCGGCAAACGACTTTCGTTCAAATCCTCCACAGCCGCTTTGATCGACTTCAACACCTCCGAAGGGTTCTCACCTCGCCGCATCAACACAATCCCTTCCACTCCACCACTCTCTTTACCCGCTCCAAAAATTCCCGTCTGCGGTGCCGCCGTGATGTCCACCTTGCCGATATCCTTTACAAATACAGGAACACCCTTCGCTTCGCTAATTACGATGTTCTCGATATCAGCCGCGCCTTGAATCAAGCCAACCCCGCGAATTACCATCGACTGTTGCTTGTTGTCGAGCATCGCCCCGCCAGCATTGCTGTTATTCGCTTTCACTGAATCAGAGATTTGCGAAATTGACAGGTTGTACTTGGACAAGGCCAGCGGATCAATCTGGATCTGGTAGCGCTTCACCAACCCGCCAAACGGTGTCACATCCGCCACTCCAGGCACTTGTAGGAACCGTGGCTCCACTACCCAGTCCTCAAGCTCGCGCAGCTTCATCGAGTCAAGCCCGCCACCGGAAATCGTGTACCGGTAGAGTTCCCCAATCGGAGTCGATAGCGGCCCGAGTGCCGGCACTACCCCATCCGGCAAAGTTGCATCCCGCAACTTCTCCAGCACCACCTGCCGCGCAAAGTAATCATTCGTCCCATAGTCAAAGGTCAACTCCACCACAGAGAGTCCAAAGATTGTTCTAGACCTGCGAGCAATCACATTGGGTGCGCTATTCAGGGCGCGCTCAATCGGCACCGTAACCTGCTGCTCTACTTCTTCAGCAGCGCGTCCGTCATACTGCGTAATCACCACCACCTGCGTATCCGAGATATCGGGATATGCTTCGATCTTCAACTGCGTAAAGGCCCACAGTCCAACCCCGATCAGGGTCAGCCCCAACAGCACGGTAATGAACCGTTGCTTGAGCGCGAATCGTAATAATTGTGCAATCACTGTAAGTTCCTAGTTCGAAGCCAAAAGCATCACGCCGTCGACTACTACGCGGTCATTCGCTTGCAACCCTGACAAGATCGTGATCCGGTCCCCGATCTGCACGCCAGTTGTCACCGCCACCTTCTCAAACACACCTTTGGCCTTCTCGCGCCACACCAGCGTCTTACCGTCGGTTGCAACAATCGAAGCCGATGGTACCGTTGGCCGGGATTCGGTCTCTTCCGCCAATTGCATCTTCCCAAACATCTCCGGCTTCAATCGGCCATCTGGATTCTTCAGTTCTGCTCTCACCTTGACAGTCCTCGTCTGCGGATCCACTGTGTCGCTAATCAGAGCGACACGTCCACGAAAAATCTCTCCTGGGTAGGCCGCCAGCTCAATCCTTACCGGCTCGCCCGTCTTCACCAGCCGGATTGCTGTCTCCTGCACATCTGACGTCACCCACACCGAGCTCAAGTCCGCGATTGTCATCAGCGGCGCACTCAAATCATTCCGAAACTCGCCGTTTACTACCGACATCTCCAGCACCTTGCCCGACAGCGGCGCAAGAATCGTTACCAACTGACCAAAACTCCCCGGCTTGATCCCCAAAATCTGCAATCGCCTCCGAGCCTGCTCTGTACCAGCTTGTGATTGCTCCACCGCCGCCTGTGCCTGCACTGCGATAGCCTGCGTGTTGAACACTTCCTTCTGCGGCACCGCTCCATGCTCAAACAAATCCTTCTGCCGGTCCAGATCCATCTGCGCCTTCGCCAGTGCAGATTTAGCCTGTGTCACCCCCGCCTGCGTCTGCTGAAAATTCGCTACTGCCGCCTCGGCATCTGGGCTCTCAATGGTTATCAGCGGCTGCCCTTGCCGCACAAAATCACCAATCTTCGCCAGCACCGTTATCACTCGTCCCGGCACTGGCAACACCACATGCGACAACCGGTTCGCGTTCGCCTCCACCTTCCCCGGAGCCGATACATTCCCCACTGGAACCATCGCCAATTCCACCGCCTCTGTTCGTATATGCGCCAATTGAGGCGAATCCGCCGCAATCACAGCTTGGCCCGGCACGGCGGCAACCTTCTTCTCTGCGACACCTTCTTTCCTGGCCTCTCCGCATCCGGCAATCCCCAATACAACCGCAAGTGCGGCAACTAAATATTTGATTCGCTTCATCTTGGTTCCTTCTAAATCCTTAAAGTCCACTGACAGTTGCGCCACTGACCGTATCTATCAAATACAAGCTGCGCGCATAACCAGCCCGCGCATCATTAAACGTCTGAGTCGCATCGTTAAATGCCCGCTGGGCATCCAAAAACTCAATCAGACTCGCTTCCCCCCGGCGATAAGAGTAATCTGTCGTATCCCGCACACTTCGAGCCCGTGCCAACATATCCGCCTCCATACTCTGCAACATTTGCCGCAATACCGTGTACTGCCGGTAAGCCTTCTCTACCTCGGTCTGGATTACTGTCCCCAATGCTTCACTGCGTGCTCCGTTTAACTGGATCTCCCGTTGTGCCCGCGCAATCTCGCCCTGATTCTTGTTGTAAATACGCAATGGCACACTGAAATACACACCCACCGAGCTTCCTGAAATTCCCCACGCTCTCTGGTGCGTGTATTCAGTTCCAATCGTGTAATCCGCCTTCCCATTGGCCAACTGCAACCGCAAATCCGCCCTCGACCTCGCTTGCGCCTGCTGGTCATAGAGATAATCCGGTCGTCGCGTCAGCGCCACTCGCGCAATCTCTGCCGGCGCATCCACCACCGGATCCCTTCGCAAATCTCCACTGACATCAAAGTCTGCCGCTTTCAACTTGCGGCCCATAAACTGCTGCAGCTGCGTCTTTGCCTGATCTAACTGCAACTGCGCCATCTGCACCGCCGTGCGGTACTGTAACGCAGCTACTTTAGACCTGTCCAGCTCTACCTGCGCCAGATCCCCGCCCTTTTGTCGGATCTCATTGATCGCCACCACACTTTCAAGACTTTTCAGATTCTCCTGCGCCAGCTTTACACTCTCCCGCGCCTGCTGCGCATCCACAAAAGCGTTCTGCACATTCGCAATCACTTGCCGCATCACTTCCCTAACCCCAAGCTCGGCCAATGACTTTTCTTCCTTCGCCACCGACACCCGCTCCTGCAACTTCTTCCCTCGCTCAATTGGAAAGTCTGTGTGCACATTGAATTGATTCGGCCCCAGTGGTGTATCCGGCGTGTACTTTGCGCCCAGTATATTCAATGTCTGTCCAGACATTGTTAGTACAGGATTTGGCCGCAATCGCGCCGTGATTGCCCGCGCCTCCGCCACACTCACATTCATCTTTTCAGCGGCCAGATCCAGGTTTTTCACGATTGCTTCTTGAATCGCCTGTTCGAGACTCACCGCCGCCGTTTGTCCGCTAGCAATGGCGCAAATCACCAACATTACCGGGATTACTCTCTGTTTCACAACTCAAGCTTGCGCCAGCAGCGCGGCAATTACCCTCCCCCCGTGCGCCCAGATTTCCAACCTCCTCACCCCTCACCTCATCCCCTCCTGATCCCGCTTTTCTAACCTCCGCAAGGGATTTACTGCCTACAATAATCTGTCACCCTAAAAAGAGAAGCCTATTTGACCAATTCCAATATCTCCATCGCCCTGGTCACAGACCCGCCGATGTCGCGCGCCAAAGTTCTGCGCATCACCCTCATCGGCTTCGCCTTCATCGTGGGCCTTGTCTTTCTCGCGGCCTTCCTCGGCTACCGCCGCTCAGACCGCATACAGGACACCGCACAAACCCTGGTCCGCGAACACCTCATTCAATCCGAGCGAGGCGCACAACTCGAAGCCCTCATCGTTGCCCAAACCCAGGACCTCATCGACAACCTTGCCTGGGTTCTCGGCTTATGCCTTGTTCTCGCGATCTCAACGGCCGGCCTCTCGGTTTGGATCATCCACCGTGCGTTCGCTCGCCTCGAATCCCAAGCCGTAGAACTGGAACATGTCTCCTGGCATATGATTGATGGTCACGAGAAAATGGCCCGCCGCTTCGCCCACGAGATGCACGATGAACTCGGCCAGTCCCTCTCCGGCCTTCGGCGCATCCTCGGTCGCATCCCCCAACCAGAACGTCAGGAATCGGTCGCAATTGTCGACGAAGTTCTTGAAAGCGTTCGCAAACTAGCTCAGGCTCTTCGCCCTGTCATCCTCGACGATTTCGGCCTCGACTCTGGCCTCCGTTGGCTCTGTGAACGCTTCACTCAGCGCACCCAAATCGAAGTCGATTACTCCTCCAACTTCGCTAAGCGCCTCGCCAACTCAGAAGAAACTCACCTCTTCCGTATTGCGCAAGAGGCACTCACGAATATAACTCGCCACTCGGAAGCCACTCGCGCCAGCCTTTCCCTTCAAATCATTGGCCAATCCGTACAGCTCGAAATCCGAGATAATGGCCACGGCCTCCCCCTCACAACCATTCAAACCACCCCAAGCCTCGGCATGGTCGGCATGCGTGCCCGCGCCCGCCAGCTCGGCGGTGAGCTCATCGTAGAAAATAGAAAAGAAGGCGGGCTGCGCATCCGCGTCAACGTCCCGCTCCAACAGGTAGATCCCAATGCAGAATCAGAAGATACGCGTTTTACTGGCTGACGATCACGCGATCCTCCGCAAAGGTATCCGCCTCCTCATCAATTCCCAACTGGACATGGAAGTCGTTGGCGAAGCCAAAACCGGGCGTGAAGCAATTGAAGAAGTCCGCAAATTTGCTCCAGACGTCGTCGTCATGGATGTCTCCATGCCTGAGCTCAACGGCATCGAAGGCACCCGTCAGATCTGCGATGAATTCACCAAAACCAGAGTCCTCGCCCTCAGCATGCACCGCGATTCAGTTTATGTTCGAGAGATCCTCCGCGCCGGTGCTCGTGGCTATCTGCTCAAGGATTCTGAAGACGACGATCTTGTCAAAGCCATCCGGCTCATCCACCGCGGCGAAGCTTTCCTAAGCCCGGCCATCTCCGACGCCGTCCTTGCTGATTACCGCAAACATGTCACCAATCCAATCGATACACTGACTGGCCGCGAGCGCGAAATCCTCACTATGGCCGCTCTCGGCAAGACCAACAAAGAAATTGCCAACACGCTCAATCTCAGCGTCTACACGATCGAGTCCCACCGGGGCAGTGTCATGGAAAAACTGAACCTCCATAACACCGGCGACATTGTTCGCTTTGCCCTCCGCAGCGGCTTGATCGACTAGCGCCCTACCGAATCGTCACCTTCTCCACACTCTGATTGTCAAACTCATCGGTCACCCGAACTGCAATCGTAATCTCGCCCGCACCCGGCCGCTCCAGCAACAATTGAAACTCAAGATCCTTTGAATCAGCCAGGCGAACCGTCGGGTCAATCAGCCGCCAATCACTCCCATTCAGCGAAATCTCCGCCTTCGTAATCACACTCGCAGCATCACTAGCCTTGGATCGCAAATTCACCCGCCCGCCCGCTGGAGACGCCCCCAGATCCTGAATCCTCGGTGCAGTATTGTCAATCAAAAACGGCGCACTCACTCCCTGCGCGCTCAGTCCCTGATTCAGCGGATTTGCAATCGAATCGCTAGCGGTCACCCGAACCTGATACTTCCCGTCTCCAAACGCCGTCGCATCAAAGCTGTAATACCGTTCCTTGATTTTGTCCTTCAACGGCTTCCATCCCTGTTCGTTCTCACCCTTGATCTCCAGACTAAACTCAAGCGCGTCATTGTTATCATCCACCGCCAGCCATCGAGCTCCAATCATGCCCTTGGCATAGGTCAAGGATGGTGAAATTGAACCATCGCTAGACACCGTCGAAACAGTAGACTGGGCCCTCCCAATCGCCGGCAGCGTCAGCGTCACTGTACTCGGAATGATCATAGACGATGGTGCCGGAAACCGGTAATTCGCCGGCGTTGCTTCCACTACATCCACTCGTGGTGCCAAATTCTTGGGCAAGTAAGCAACATCCACCTGAGACACCGACGGCCCATCCTGCTGCCCGCCTGCCAACACCGCTCGCCACTGCAGGAACCGGGCCGAAGGCGACGCAATACGACCATCCTTCAACCCAGCCCACGTACTCCACATTTGCGTTGGGCGATCCAGATTTCCACTCCGTGTCTCAAACCGGATCGTCCCACCACCAGCGATCTCTTTGGCATGTAGCCGCCCCCACTGTGTAAACGATCCACCATCAAAAACGTCACTCTCAAAACTACCCTGAGCCTCCAGCCCAGCCCCCACCTCAAAGTACTTCCCGATATTCCCAGTTACGGCAATCAATCGCGTCCCGTCCTTGGCAAAAGCCGTAATCTGCGTCGAAGACAAGCTCGTTAACAGCGTAGATTGCGACGGGCTATCCACCCGGTAAAGGTTCCCCTTATTGCCAGTCCCGACAAGCAGGCGATCACTAGAGTCAAAGGTCAATGCATAAACCAGATCCGTCGCCGCAGTCCAAAACCGGGTAGGCGTACCATCACCATCAATGCGAATGATCTCGCTTCCACCCGGCACCATATTTGGCACCATCGGGGCAGCCACATTCACCGGCCTCGGTTGGGCCGCCCCCTGCTGTTGCTGCGGAGCAACAGTCACGACAGGCTGCTGCATCACCGGAATTAACTGCGATTGCCCGGCGCTCTTCTGTCCAATCACCCCGGCATAAATCGAACCATCCTTAGACGCCGCAAGCGCCGTCACCTCACGCTTTGCCGACTGATAAACCACGAACGGATTTCCCTGATCATCAGCCTTGATAATCAACCCGCCCGGCTCCGTACCCACATAAACAGAGCCTTTGGCATCGATTGCCAACGACCGCACATGGTCCTCATCAAGCTTCATCCATACCTTGCCGCTTCCACTGGGTGTAATCCTGTGCAACTCCCCCTTGTCCCCCGTTGCAGCCAGCAAATCCCCATTCGGCAAAAACGCCAGGCTCCAAATGTACTTCGCCTTAGGATCATAAAATACCTCTGCAATCCCAGCCGCACTCACCCGGTAGATCTTTCCATCAGGCGACGACCCCGCATAGAGTCGCCCCCCGCGATCCACTGTAAGAGCAAAAATATTCATCCCCTCAATCTCGGCAAACTTCTTTGACTGTCCACCCCGCGTCAGCTCAAAGATGGCGCTCTTATTCGTCGCTGGCCCACCCGCCGCGTATACACTGCCGTTAGCCCCAGTCACCGCCGTCCATAAATAGGGAATCGATGGGTCCGCCAGATCCTTCAGTGCCGGAGCCAGCGACAACCGCCCGTCACTCCGCAGCGCAACCTTCTTCAAACTACCCTTTTCAAAATCCGACTGTGCGTCTTGCGACCAATAACGCGTATCAACAGCCAGTGCAGTGAGCGCAAGGCCCAGTAAAACGAAAGCAGATTTGTACATTTGAGAAAGAATCCTTAGCGCACCGAAAAGCGCAAACTGTAATTGCCTGTAACCACGTAATCAAAAGGAATCGCGGCGGCTTCTGTATACGACTCAAGCAAGGTAAGCATCGGCCGCGTCGGTGCGCGACCAGCCTGCAACACATTCATCACCGAACTCGGCAAGCTCGTCAAACTCTTGTCATCGAGATATACCGTTGGTTTCATGCTGGTGATCACGGCATAGAGTTGCGTATTCACCCGCTCCTGATTGATCAGGTTCACCGTCTGCGACAACTCGATAAAGCGATTGGCATTCCCCGCAACAGCCGGCGCGCGGTTCAATGTATCCGCATCGACAAGAACGATGCGATGCTCACCCTTGGACAACCCGCTCGGTATCTTGATCTTCAGCGAACGGCTCAGCCTCTCCCCGCGATAAGGCTGCACAAACACCTTCAGCGCAATCTCCTCGCCCGGGTCCACTTCCGTCTTGTCAATCCAGGCGCTCTCAACCGTCGCCGCACGCCGCTCTGGAATGAGATCAATCGTCGCATTCACTGCCTTCAACTTCGGGTTCTCAAGCGTATTCGCAAAGAGCCGGTTAAACTTGTCGCCCCACCAGCTAGCCAGCCCAATCGCTGGCGGCAGTGGGCTGTCATTCACCGTTGCCATCCCACTCACATCAAGCGACGGCAACCCATCCAGTTCCACCTTACCGCTCAACCGGTATGTCGTCTCATCAGAAAACTCGTTCAACCCCGAAATCGAATTGAACAATGTCATCGTCATCAAAAACGGCGTCCACTTCTGATTCACGAACACATTGAAACGGAAGTCCTTCTCCCCTGCCACCCCACCCTTGGCTCCCAGATTGCGAACCTTCAGCGTCACCGGAATCGTCTCCGCCTGTTCCCCTAGTAAACCCTGAATGCCGCTATGCCGGTCCTGTCGCAAAGCCCCCACAATCTCCGTCGTGTTCCCTACCTTATTTGGCTGAAAACTCGAACTCAGCACAGTCAAAATCTCACCCTTGGCCATCGGCATATCGAGCGGTCCCATATTAAAGAACGGGTGCCCAAACCCCAACACTTTATTGCCATCGTTGTAAGTTACTGTGCCTAGTCCCGAGATATTCATATCTCCAGAAACCAGCACCCCTACAATCGGCTGCCCGGGCTGCAACGAAGTTTTCCAGTCCGCAGCCGGTTTGGTCTCATAATTGGCACCCCCAGCTCCTCCCATCACCGGCCGCAAACCCATCTGCTGCAAAGCCGCCCCAAAATTCTGCAACGTCGTCTCATGAAAACCAGAAAACGTCAGCGGAGTATCAATCTGCTGCATCATCGCCCCGGCCAGTACATTTTCAGGCACCCTCACAGGCTGATTCCCGGCCAACGACTGAGGAGTCTTCGCATCCTTCGGCTTGGACGAATCAAACTCATTAATTTCGAGCATCAGATCAATCGGAGTAATCCCGCAAATCGCATCCGGCGAGAACACGCTAATTCGCAGGCTCACCGCTCCAACCAGCTTCCCGTCGATATATACAGGCGACCCCGACATCCCGCCCGCAACACCAGTCCGCAAAGCTTTGCCAAACATCTTGGCAAGGATAATGTCCTGCTTCGGCCCCCACGCGTTCTTCCACAGCCCAATAATTTCAATCGGCACTGCTTCCACTTCAGACCCCTCAAACACCGTCCAAGCTGTGCCCTTCATCCCGGCCTTTACCTGGTTAAGCGGAAACACCTCAACCTTCCCCGCCTTCGGAGCCTGCGCGAAAGCCATCACAGCGCCAGCCAGAACCAAACACAAGATATTTTTCATGTACTTCCTAGAGCCTGTTAAATTAGACGATTCCCGAACCGGGTTGGGTGCCCTTAATCTTCACATTATATAGTTCAGCCCAAATGCGGCCAGCTATCCCCGGTGCAATCAGTTGGCCGCAAAATTCATCGTTTGGTTCGAAGCCGGATCATCTCGAGAGCGCGTACGATCTCGATGTCGCCTGGCTTGATTTCGCGAGCTAGCCGAAGGGCGCGTTCAGCATTCTCCAGTTCCCCAGCGCGGGCATAGGTGAGGCCGAGGTTCTTGTGCAGGTCGGCACGTGCGCGGCAATCTCCGCATAGATTCACGGCTTCGTTGAGCCGCTCGATGGCGCGAGGCCAATCATGCGATGCGGCGGCACTAAGGCCAAAGTTGGCTATTGCCTCTGCCTCTTCGGCCACCTGTCGCGATAGCTTAAGGTCAGCCAGCTTCTTGCGGTACGTTGCGGCTTGATCGGGGTTGGTGGCTTGCAGGTTACGCGAGAGTGCGTAGAGGGCCTCGTTGTGCTCAGGGTTGAGTTGAACCAGCTTCTCCCAGGCCCGGATGGCACGGGGGCGGTCATCTAGCTGAACCGCCGTTTGCCCTAGCAGAAAAAGCGCGTCCTGATCGTTTGGTTTGCGTGCCAGAAGGCGGTCCAGCAACACAACAGCCTCTAGCGGCCGGTTCAGACTCTTGTGGGAGAGGGCCAGCAGATAGAGTGTGGGATCCGATTTTGGGTCAAGATCCAGTGCGAGTTCCAAGTGCTTCTGTGCTGCTTCGTATTCCCGGAGGTCAAACTGGGCCCGGCCGAAGTTGTACTGTGCCGCAGCGCTCTTTGGAGCCATGCGGACTGCCTCGGCAAAAGAAGCGCTTGCGGATGCAAGATCGAATTGATCGGCTTGCGCGATACCCAGATTGAGGCGCGCCTCTGGAGACTGCGGCTCCAGTTCAACGACTTTGGCAAAGAGGGCCAGCGCTTCCTTCCAGCGATTGATACGGGCGGCGACCATGGCGAGAGAGCTCATGACGCGGGGCTTATTGGGGAGAAGCCGGAGGGCCTGGGCGATGTCGTTGTATGCGTCGGCAAAGCGTTGTTGGCTGGCGCGCATCAGGCCAAGGTTGAGAAATGCGAAGCCGGAGTTGGGGTCAAGTTCGGTAGCAAGGCGGAATTGTTGTTCAGCGTCAGGGAAGCGTTGTTGTCGACCGAGGAGGACCCCGAGGTCGGTGTGTGCGGCGGCGAATTGGGGGTCGAGGGCGATGGCGTGGCGGAGCGAACTTTCTGCAGCTGAAAGGTTGTTTGCACCTAAGTGAAGAAGGCCCAGCCGGTGGTGGGCCGGGGCGAAGTTAGGATCGAGTTTGAGCGCTTCATCGAGGGCGCGGCGCTCGGAAGCGTGGTCATTCAGGCGGGAATGGGCGAGGGCGAGGTTGAAATGGGTTTTCGCGTTGGAAGGGTCGAGCTTGAGTGCTTCATTGTAAGTTGAGATGGCGCGGCGGGGATCGCCCGTGAGAAGCTCTTCAGAGGCGCGTCCTGCGGTGGTGGAGGCGACCTCAGAGCTAGAAGCACGCAGCTTGAGTTGCTGCACAGTAGCAAGAGCAGATGCGGCGAATTCGGGCTCGTTCAGATTGCGATAAACGGTTGCGAGTTGGAAGTGAATTTCAGCAGATTTGGGATTAAGAGCTCTGGCGGTTTCGAGGATGGGACGGGCTTCGGCGAACTTTTTCTGGCGCACAAGGACGAGGCCGAACTGGAAGGCAGCATCGGGGTGACTGGGGTTGAGAGTAAC